>CALDSM010000290.1 GCA_937923585.1 uncultured bacterium | reverse complement strand
TTCACAGGCAAGACGGTGGTTCTCGGGATAACCGGGTCCATTGCCGCATACAAGGCCTGTGAGATCGCCTCGCGCCTGGTTGAACTGGGCGCCAAGGTGATCCCCACCATGACCCGTTCCGCACGCGAACTGGTCGGACCCGCCTCGCTTGAGGCCATTACGGGAAACCGGGTCATTCTCGAAATGTTCGAGCCCCTTCCCAATCCGGAAATCGAGCACATCGCCGTTGCCCGCCGCGCCGATTTGTTCCTCATTGCGCCGGCCACGGCAAACATCCTTGCCAAGGCGGCCCACGGCATTGCCGACGACTGGCTTTCCACCACGCTGCTGGCCACGCGCGCGCCGATTCTGTTTGCGCCCGCGATGAACACGATGATGTACCTGCACCCGGCCACCCAGGCCAACATCGCCCTGCTCAAGGAGCGGGGCGCGGCCTTTGTCGGGCCGGGCGAGGGACGGTTGGCCTGCGGCGAGGAGGGTCCCGGCCGCCTGATCGAGACGCCGTGCATCCTCGAAGCGGCCGCCATGGCCCTCTACCGCGACAAGGACCTGGCCGGACGGCGCGTGCTCATCTCCAGCGGCGCCAACCAGGAACCCATTGACCCCGTTCGCTTCATCGGCAATGCGTCCACCGGGCGCATGGGCCGGGCGCTCGCGCTGGAGGCGCTGTGCCGCGGCGCGCAGGTGTGCGTCATTGCCGGTCCGTCCGAGGTGGCCCCGCCCTGCGCGGCGGAAGTGGTCCACGTGCGGACCGCCGCCGAAATGCGCGACGCGGTCATGGCGCGCGTTGCCGACTGTGACATGTTCTTTTCCGCCGCCGCCGTGGCCGACTACCGTGTTGCCGCGGTGGAGCAGGCCAAAATGAAACGCACCGGCCCCGTGACGCTTGAATTGATCCCCAACGCCGACATCGTCGCAGAGGCCGCGCGCAACAGGCGGGCCGGGCAGGTCGTCGCGGGGTTTGCCGCCGAGACGGAGAATGTGCCCGAAAACGCGGCCCAGAAACTGGCCGGCAAGGGGCTTGATTTGATTCTAGCCAACCGCGTCGGCGGCGCGGACGGCGCCATCGGCGCCGAGGACAGCGAGGCGTGGCTTATCCGCGCCAAGCACCCGCCCGAGGCCCTGGGCCGCGCCTCCAAGTCCGAGATTGCCCGCCGCCTGGTGGACGCCGCCGCAGGCCTGCTGGGCGGGCAGGGTGCCGCGCTGGGATAAAAGGCAACACTTTAGCCGCCTGGCGCGAAGGGCTCCTTCTTGCCCCTGCTCCTAATCTTGCTCTTGCTCCCGTTTGGACATTACGGAAATAGCCAGACTAATAAACTCTCTTCTGGGAAGACCCTCGTATAATCTTCATGGTTCTCACTAATTTCGAGCAAGGTTAAGAGCAGGAGCAAGAGCAAGAGAGAAGAACGAGGCAGCCCACACCAATCGGCCGGGCGGTTGCCAAAATAGTTGATTTCTTGGGCGGCGGGTTATGGTATTCTAAGAGTGATAATGCCGGGCTGGTTAAGGCAATAATGTTGAATTGACGGGCAGGCGGCCGGGTCTAGCCGGACCGCCGGGTGGAAGCGATTATGCACGAAGATCTCCTCGCAGGCATTCAGGCCATTCTCGACCGCATCTCCGCATGGGCCCAAAAGGACGCCGAGTTTCGCCAGCAGGTGCGCGCGGTCGGTCGGGCCCTCACTTCCATGGCCGAACACTTCGACCAGGAAGACCGTGTCCGCCAGGCCGCCTTGCGGCCCGACCCCAAGGTGGTCGAAGCCGTGGCCGCGCTGGGCGACAGGCTTCGCGACAATGTGATCGCGCCGCAGGCACCGGTGCCCGTCCCCGCCCCGGCGGCGCAGGCTGAGCGCACGGAGGAGCGCCCTCCCATCGAGGACGGCGAACTGCGCCTGATCCAGGAGCGCTGCGAACTCAAGGTCGAGGCGCTTGAATGGGTCATCAGCGGACGTTTCACGCCGGAGGACGAGATTGACCACGACGAGATGGACGCGCGCAAGCGCGACATGATTGACCGCGCCAAGGCGCTGCCCGACTGCTACCTCTGGATGCTGTACCCGTGGACGTGCAGCCGGGGAATGGCGGAGGATTGGGAAAACCTCTGCGAGTGCTTCGCCAACCTGGCCCACATGGCCGAGGTGCTTCAGGCGGTGCTGCCGCGCCGCGACGACCAGCGTGAATTTTTCGAGCGCGCCGTGAAGATGACGGCCGAGGTGCAATCGGCGCTGCGCGTGGCGGTGGAGATTGTCGGCAACCGCATGCCCGACCCCGACCAGGAGAAGAGCTTTCTGTGGCTGCGCCGCACCACCACCGAGCAGCGCGTCTTTGTGGACCGGTTCATGCGGTGGAATGACCGCGCCGACCCGGGCCATTGGAGCGACGTGCGCGACCGGCTTGAGATTCTCTATGAAGAGTTTCACGACACGCTCAACGTGGACAAGGAGGCGACCAAGGCGCTCAACAAGGCCCGCTACCACATCAAGTTGATCGAGCGCAGTCCCGCCGCGCCGCATGAGTACGACTGGCAGGTCGTGATGGACGCCGTCGAGGCGGCGCTGCACCTGGGCATGCCGCCGAGCAGCGTGGAACTGCGCGACCTGCTGCTGCCGGTGATGGACGACCTGCCCGTGTTCGAGACGCCGCACGCCGGGCTGGACCTTGTGGTGCGCGAGATAGACCGTTTTCTGACCGCGATGCCGGTCGGCGCAGCGGCGCTGGCGCAGGAGCCCACCCCCGAACTGCTGCGTGTCCGCGACATGCTTCGCGGCGCCACGGTGGTTCTCATCGGCGGGGAGGCCCGGTCCTCGGCGAAGGCCGCGCTCGAACAGGCCTTCGAACTGGCCGAACTCGTCTGGCTGTCCTCCGAGGAGCACCAGTCCATAGAGATGTTCCGCCCCTATGTGGCCCGGTCGGAGGTGGCGCTGGTGATGCTGGCCATCCGCTGGTCCAGCCACTCCTTCGGCGACATCAAGGCCTTCTGCGACAGCTACGGTAAACCTTTCGTCCGCCTCCCCGGCGGCTACAGTCCCAACCAGGTCGCCCGCCAGATCATGGAACAGGCCAGTGAGTGGATTCAGCAGCAGGTGGAAGGATAGACCCTGAAGTCTTCTTCGGGTAGGGCTGGAACGTCTGCCAGGGCCATTTCCCCTTTTGAGTGCGGTGGCCATGCCGCCGCTTTCCCTTTGCGGAAGCCATGCTTCCGCCGCCGGGGCATGGCCCCGGCGAAGAATAGCGGCGGCATGGCCACCGCACTCAAAAAGAAGACGGGGCTTGCTTGAATTCCGATGGACGGCTCTTGACTGGCGCCCACCTCTGCGGTCAGAATGCTTCCCTGAATGCGTTCGGGCTGAACGGGCGCATTCTGTAGACGCGGCATCCTGCCGCGTTCCGGGCTTGCAGCATCAGGAGGTCATGCAGACATGGATTCCAAACTCACTCGCCGCAAATTCCTTGCCGGGACGGCCGCCGCCATCGGCATGCCGCTGATTGTGCCGGCCTCGGCCCTGGGCCGGGACGGCACGGTGGCGCCGTCGGAGCGCATCACCGTGGGCTGCATCGGCATTCACGGCCGGGGCTTCGGCGATTTGCAGTGGATTATCGGCAACAAGGACGTGCAGGTGCTGGCCATCTGCGACATCTGGAAGCAGCAGCGCCTGAAGGTCAAGGATTTCGTGGACGAGCACTACGGCAACAAGGACTGCGCGATGTACCGCGACCTGCGCGAGTTCCTGCCGTCGCGGCCGGACATTGACGCGGTGCTGATTGCCACGGGCGACCACTGGCACGCGCAGGCGTCGGTGCGCGCGATGCGCGAGGGCAAGGATGTGTACACGGAGAAGCCCTCTACCATGACCATCGCCGAGGGGCAGGCCGTGGTGGAGACGGCGAAGAAATACGGGCGCGTGTACCAGACCGGCACGCAGCGGCTGAGTGAGGCGAACCACGTGTTCGCCATCGAGATGGCGCGGACAGGGCGGCTGGGCGCGGTACACACCGCCTACGCGCACATCGCACCGTGGGACGCGGCCAAGATGCCGCACACGTGGAAGGCCGAACAGCCCCTGCCGCCGGTGGACGAGGTGGACTGGGACATCTGGCTCGGTCCGTGCCCGTGGCGGCCGTACAACCAGGAGTATGTCAGCGGCGGATGGCGCGGCGACTATGACTTCCACACGAGCTGCATCGGCGAGTGGGGCGCGCACACCTTTGCGCAGGCGCAGGCCGGGCTGGACGTGGACGGCATGTCGCCGGTCCATTACCAGTATGTGGACAACGATTCGGGCGACGGGATGGTCTGCACCTTTTCCAACGGCCAGAAGATGGTTTTGTCCCGCGGCGACAAGTACTGGTACGGCTCCTGCGGCGAGCGCTTTGACGGCGACCTCGGCTGGGCCGGCTCGGCGGACGGCTATGCCGCGCCCGACGTTTCCTCGCCGGAACTGCTCTCCCAATATGACCAGGTAGTGGGCGAGTACGTCGCGCGCACGGGCCGCTCGCTGGATCACATGCGCAACTTCCTTGACTGCGTGAAGTCGCGCGAGCAGACCGTGGCCAATCCGGTCGTGATGCACCGCTCGATGAGCACGGTGCATGCGGCGAACATCTGCATGTGGCTGGGCCGCGACCTGGAGTTCGACCCCGTGACCGAAACCTTCAAGAACGATGAAGAGGCGAACCGCCTGCGTGCCCGGGCCCAGCGGGAGCCCTGGACGATATGAAACACCACGCACACCCCGAAGGAAAGACCATGCGAAACCTCCTCATGACGCTCGGCCTCACGGGCGCGATTGTGTTTGCCGCGGCAATGCCGGTTCTTGCGCAGGGCTCCGACCCGGCGGCCGTTCTCCAGTCCGATGCGGCTTTCGCCGACAAACTGGAAGCCTGCCGTGTGCTGCAGCTCAAGGGCGGGCCGGAGGCGGTGCCCGCGCTGGCAGCGTTGCTGAGCGACGAGAAGCTGTCGCACCCCGCGAGGCTCGCACTGGAATCCATGCCCTGCGGCGAAGCGCTTCAGGCGCTGCGTGACGGGCTCGCGAAGACCAACGGCGCGCTCAAAGTCGGCCTGATTGGTTCTTTGGCAATCCGGAAGGATCTGGAATCGGTGCCCGCGCTGATTGCGCTGCTGCCCGATGCGGACCAGTCCGTTTCGGCTGCGGCCGCCGCCGCACTGGGCCGTCTGGGCGCGGCGGAGGCCGCCGAAGCGTTGGTAAAACAGATCGCGGCCCGGCCGGACGTCACCGCGGCCACGCGCACGGCGTTTTGTGAGGCCTTGCTGGACTGCGCCGACGCCCTGGCGGCCAACGGCCAGACAGACAAGGCGCTCGCTGTTTATGAGAGTCTGTCCGCGGACAAGAGCGTGTCGTCCCATACCCGCGCCGCAGCGCTGCGGAGCGCCGCGCTGGCCAAGGGCGGCGCGGAAGGCGTCGCGCTGCTGGTGAAGGCGCTGGGCGGCGACGACCAGGCGACATTCGATGCGGCGCTGCGCACGCTGCGGGAAATGGACGATGCGGACCTGGTTGCGCGGGGGGTGGCAGACGTGCTGCCCGGCCTGGCCGATGACCGCAAGATTGCCGTCATGCAGGTGCTGGGCGAACGCGGCGGTCAGGCCGCGGGTCCGGCGCTGTACACGGAAGCGCAGAAGGGTTCCGTTGAAATCAAGGTGGCCGCGCTGCGCGAGATGACCCGCATCGGCTACGTTCCCGCGCTGGACCTGGTGAAGGACTGGATGAAGTCCCAGAGCGCGGACTTGTCCGGCGCGGCGGACCAGGCGCTGATGTTCTTCCCCGGCAGCGACGGCGACGGGATCCTTCAAGCAATGCTGCAAAGCGGTGATGCCGGCGAACGGCGGCATGCCGTGGAACTGATCGGCAAGGGCGGCCTGGACGCGCCCGCGGCGCTGCTGATGGGTGTGGCCAAGAGTGATTTGGACGAGGGTGTGCGCGTTGCCGCGCTGCAGGGCATGCGCAATCATGCGGGCATGGACGAGGTGGCGACGCTGCTTGATCGCCTGATGACCGCGGGGTCGCAGGCGGAGATGGACGCCACGGAAAGCGTGCTGGCGGCGGTCTGCGGACGGCAGCAGAAGACGGCCCCCGGCGAAGTGGCCGTGGAAGAGGCCGTGTACGGCAGTCTGCCTGACGGCCCCTCGGCCAACGTCACCGAGCGGGTGGCGCAGATCGTGGCCTCCGGCGCGCTGTCGGTGGCGGCGAACAACGGAGTCTTCGGCGACACGGCGCCGGGCGTTCCCAAGATGCTGCGCGTGAACTACACGGTGAAGGGCGTTCCCGCCACGCAGACCGTGCGGGAGGGCGAGACGCTGGTGCTGAACACCGCGTCCGTGCCGCCGTTCATCCCGGAAGCCCTCAGCGCCATGCTCCAGCAGGTGGGTGCCGACAGGAAGCCCGCCTTCCTGCGGCTGCTCGGCACGACCGGCAGCAGCAAGGCTCTCGAGACTATCAAGAACATCGCTTTCCAGGGCGAAGACGGACCGGTCAAGGACCTCGCGCTGCGCGAAATCTGCAACTGGTCCACCGTCGAGGCACTGCCCACGGTGATGGACCTTGCCCTGAACGCCAAGAACGCGGACGTGAAGGTGGTGGCGCGGCGCGGCGCGGTGCGGCTGCTGGGTCAACCGCAGGTGCCCGTGCGCGAGCGGCTTGAGCAGTATGCCGTGCTGATGGACAAGGCCGACAGCGCCGACGACAAGAAACTGGTGCTCAGCGGGCTTGCCCAGGTGCGCCAGACCAACGCACTCGAAATGGTGCTGCGCCAGTTCGGCGACGAGGCGGTGAAGGCGGAGGCGGTGCAGGCCGCCATAAACATTGCCAAGGGGATTGGCAAGGCAGCGGTCGAGGACAACAGCCTGTGCGACGGAAACGGCATAGACAAGTGGCAGGGGAACAGCGAGTACTGGCGCTTCGAGAACGGCGCCATTATCGGCGGCGGCGACAAGCCCATCGCGAAGAATGAATTCCTGTGGGCGCCCGGCAAAGTGGGCGACTTCTACATGGCCCTGGACGTCAAGCTGGAGCCCAACACGGCCAATGCCGGCATACAATTCCGCTCCAAGAAGGCGGATGAGAGCGGGCAGGCGCTGGGATACCAGGCCGATGTGGGCCAGGGCTACTGGGGCAAGTTGTACCACGAGCACGGACGGGGAGAACTGGACAAGACGGACCGCGCCGAAGCGGCGGTCAAGCCCGGCGACTGGAACCACTACGAGATTCTCGCGGTCGGTCCGGCCATCTGGCTCGCCATCAACGGCACGCTGGGCGCGGCGTGCCTTGACCTGAACAGCGATGCCGAGCGTTCCGGCGGAGTAGCCGTCCAGATTCACGGCGGTCCGCCGCAGACGGTGCAGTACAAGATCACGAAACTGGTCCGCAATCCGGGGATCGAGATGGCAGGACTCGACGCGGGCAAGCTCTTTGCAGAGCTGAAGGCGATTCAATAGGCGGGTACATAAGGGCCCATTCCTCCCCGCATGTTCTTGGCTCCGGAGGGGCCATACAACAGCAGCCACGGGCGGAGCGAAGCGAAACCCGTGGTCGAAGGCGCAAGACGAAAATGTCCCCGGAGGGGGCGAACGGATGCGGGCCATGTGCCAGTGTGTTGTTCGCCCCCTTCGGGGACGTGCGCAGGTTGGGGGCCTTGTCCCACGGGTTCCGCTTCGCTCCACCCGTGGCTATTGTTGTGTGCCTCCTCCGGAGGCAAGAGACTGACGCATGACGAATTAGTGTTCCCTCTGGGGGACTGATGCGTGACGAATGTGTGCCCCTTCCGGGGGCAAGACTGGCGCGTTTGGTGCGCAGGCGATGTGGGCGAGGAACGGTGGGTGGGAATCGCCGGCAATTGTGTCCTACAATGCCCGTGAATAGGAGGTTTGATTAGACGATGGCCATCAAAACACGCATCACGGAAATGTTGGGCATTGAGCACCCCGTTCTGCAGGGCGGCATGCAGTGGCTGTCCCGGGCAGAGCTTGTATCGGCGGTGTCCAACGCGGGCGGCCTGGGCTTTCTCACGGCGGTGTCCTGCTGCACGGCCGATGAACTGCGCCAGGAGATCAAGAAGACCCGCGACATGACCGACAAGCCCTTTGGCGTGAACATCTCGATGCTGCCCGTGCTCATGCCGGGCGACCTCACCGAGGCATTCGTGAATGTTGTGTGCGAGGAGGGCATTCCGGTGGTGGAGACGGCCGGGCGCAATCCCGAGCCCTATGTGCCCACGCTCAAATCGGCGGGCGTGAAGCTCATCCACAAGGTGCCCGCGGTGCGCTTCGCGGAGAAGGCCGAAAGCATCGGCGTGGACGCGGTGACGGTGGTGGGCTTCGAGTGCGGCGGCCATCCCGGCCTGGACGACGTGCCCTCCCTCATAGTGCTGCCCAAGGCGGCGCAGGCGCTGAACATCCCCGTGATCGCGGCGGGGGGCTTTTGCGACGGGCGGAGCCTCATTGCCGCGCTCGCACTGGGCGCCGAAGCCATTCTCATGGGCACGCGGTTCATGGCCACCAAAGAGAGTCCCATGCACGAGAATTTCAAACAGTGGATGGTCGAGGCCAAGGAGACCGACACCCTCATTGTGGAGCGCTCCATCCGCAACGCGGCCCGCATCATGAAGAACGAGGCCGCCCAGACGGTGGCCCGCATGGAGGAGGAGGGGGCCACCCTGCAGGATCTGCTTCCCGTGATCGCGGGACGCGTGGGCCTGCAGGCCTATCTCAGCGGCGACATCAATCTCGGCGCCATCGCCTGCGGCCAGGTCGTGGGCCGCATCCACGAAGTCTTGACGGTACGCGAACTCATTGACGGCATCATGGCCGAGGCGGAACAGATGCTGGCCCGGCTTAACACGCTTAATGGAAAGGGATAACCCGTCATGCTGCGAACTTCATGCGCGATAGTGTTGCTGGCAGGCTTGGCCTTCACGGCCCGGGCGGAAGAGGCTCTGGCCGAGGGCAAGGATTTCGTTTATGTCTGCAAGGACGGCGGCAACGGCGCCTATGAGGCCTTTCCGGATGTCTGCCGAATCAAGGACGGCCGCCTGCTGGCCGTGTTTTATGACGGATGGACGCATGTCTCACTGCCGACGGCGGACAAGCCCAGCGGCGGCCGAGTCACCGGTGTGTTTTCGGAAGACGAGGGCAAGACTTGGGGCAAGCCGTTCGTCATTTACGACGGTCCCAACGATGATCGCGATCCTTCCGTGGTCCAGCTTTCCGACGGACGCATCCTGTGTGATTTCTTCTCGCTCAAGACCGGTCCCGACGGCAAGGGCTATGTGGGGCTGGGCTCGTGGGTCGTTGAATCCGGCGACGCCGGCAAGACGTGGTCCGCGGCCAGGGCCCTCTGCAACGAGGACTACTATTGCAGTTCACCCATCCGCGAACTGCCCGACGGCATGCTTATTCTGGGCCTCTATGCCGAGAAAAATGGAGATGGCTACGGCGCAAGCACCACCTCCAAGGACGGCGGCAAGACCTGGACGCCGGTGGTCAACATCCCCAACGGCGGCAAGCGGCTTGACGCGGAAACCGATATCATTCGCCTGACGGACGGAAGGCTCTATGCCGCGCAGCGCAGCCCGAATGAGTCCATGCGTTCTTCCATATCCACGGACAACGGCGCGACGTGGTCCACCAGCGAAGACATGGGGTTCCAGGGACACTGCCCCTACCTGCACCGTGCGCCCGGCGGCGCCGTTCTCTGCGCCTTCCGCTGGCATTCCAAGAACGGCACCTACCTGTGCGTCTCCGCGGACGAATGCAAGACCTGGAGCGCGCCCATTCTCGTGGACAACTTCATCGGCGCCTATCCCAGTATGGTCAGCCTCAAGGACGGCTCCGTCCTTATCATCTACTACGAGGAAGGCGGCGGTTCCAACATTCGCGCGAGAAAATTCAATGTGAAGGGCGCAGGCGTGGAGTGGCTGCCGTTCCCGTAGCGGCGGGACAAAGGAAGTTGAACTGCGCCGTCAGTGGCTTTTACCGTCGGATGACTTGTCGTCGCCCAGCAGTCGGCGTTGCTTGTTCTCAAGCTTCTTGATGCTTTCGGCGGTCTGCAGTTCTTCCGGCATTGTCCCGCCCAGTTCCCTGATGGTTTGGCGCACCTTCGCGCCCACGTCATGGTGGGTTCGGTTTGCGGCATCCTTGCCCTTCACATTCTCGCGCCGCAGTTTTTCCTCCGCCTGGGTGGCGCGGAACAGATTTGCCGCCAATTCCGTGCTGCCCATGTGATCCAGAATCTTCTGGCTCTTCTTCAGGCCTTTGCGCCGGTGAATGTCTTCCTGTTTCAGACCGCCATAGAGCCCCATGTAGCCGTGGTTCTGGAAGATGGCGTAGTCCATGGGCTCCACCACGCCGGCGTCCCTGGCCGCATCGGCCAGTTGCGCGTTGTGCCGGCGCATTTCCTCGCGCAGCAGCAGGCGGCGTTCCCCTTCAATCTGCTCGTCCTGCAGTTCCTGCCGCCGTGTCTGCAATGCAAAATATGTCTGGCCCTGTGCGACAATTTCTTTCTTCGGGTCGGCGTTCTGGATGATAAGGTAGCAGGCATAGCGGGACAGCAGGGTTGTCTTGATTTCCCGTCCCACACCGCTGCCGATTTCGACCATTTTGCTGACGTCAGCAAAATGGTCTTCGATATTATAACCACTGTTTAAACACGCCAGTTTGGCTTTGTCAATTACGGCCTCAAAATTGCGGTACTGGGTGTATTCGAGCACTGCTGCCAAGTCGCGACTGTCCCAGTATTCGTTGCCCGTGTCATTGATGCGCTTGATCCGCTCGAACGGCGAAATATGGCCGCCTGAATCCCTCTGAATGGACTTGCCCATGACGAACGCCCTCCTTTCTGTTTTGCAGCGTCCCAAATTCCGGGCACTCACCGGCGGTCCGAATTCCTCAATATAGACACGCCCTGGGACCCAATTCCTGTCCCATAGCCTACTTCTTCGGCGGAAACAGTTCAATCTCGCTGACCTGGGTGGCGTTCGGCTGGGTGTCGCTGGAGGACTCGTAGATGAGCAGGCGGAAGCCGGTGACGGGCTGGGGCTGGATAACGCCCTCAAAGGAGCGGGGATCCTTGTAGTTCACGATTCCGAAGACTTCCTCCCACTTGTCCGAACCGTCGGGCCGGACGAAGCCTTCAAACCAGATCGGATGCACGGCCGGGTCTGCAAAGTGAACCACAACCCGGCCCACCGCCTCGGCCTTGGGCAGGTACACCTCAATCCAGTGCGCATGGCCCTGCTCGGGGGATGCCGCCCAACGGTTGCTGAAATCCTTTTCGGTGGCGATGACACCGTCAATCAGTTTCTCGGCGCAGCCCGGTTCCTGTTCGCTGTCCACTTTTACCGTCGCGCCCCTGCTCTTGAGTGCCAGGTCGTCTTTGGCTGCGGCCGGTACGGCATCTTTGGGCGGTGCCGCCTCCGGCTTCGCGACCGCGATCTTGTCTGCCTGCGGCGCATCGGCCGCGGCTGCGGCAAAGGCCACGGCCACCGAAAGCAATGCAAAGCTCAACACGAGTTTCCCAAGTTTGCTGACAACGTGTTCACAACGCATGCCAAAATATCTCCCTTGACATATCGCTCGTTTCAGGCGGTTCCGGTGCTTACCGGCGCGGCCCCAATCTTATACGAACCGTCCGCCGTGAAACCATTTGGCGGCCCGGGCCTTAGAACTTTAGTGTGGTCATCCAGAACATGTATCCGGCGTTGCACTTGACGTCGGTGCCGCCGTTGAACATGGTGCCGTATCCCTGCACGTAGGAACCCTGCCGGAGCGCGTCTCCCGTGAACAGATAGTTGCCGTAGAGCAGGAACGAAAGATCCGCCGAGTAGTTGTACTTCAGCCAGCCCGTGATGTCCCAGCCCATGTCATGGCTGCCTTCTTCGGTGATAAAGCCCAGGTTCGGAAATTTGGGAACGCGCACCCCGTTGATGTCCCAGCAGGGCGGCGGGTTGAACGGCGCGACCACCCAGTTCTTGGCGGCATGAATGTGGGCGCGGATGCAGTCTGTAGGCTGCGCTTCAAGACCAATCGTGGCCTGGGCAAAGTTGGACATGCTGCCGTTGTCGTTGAGCGTTGCCGCGTAGTTGGAATCGGAGAACAGACGGTTGAACGACACGCTGGCCTTCGGCCGGTAGAACGGGTTCAGCCAGTCGGCGAACGAGATGTCCGTGTTGTCCTCGCCGTTAAAGAACACGCCCATGACGAATGGTCGCGGCTGAAACTTCACCTCCTGGAGAGTGTATCCCACGGTCAGCGCCCCGCCAAATGTGCTGTAGTCTGCGTTCTGATCGCCATAGGGCAGCGGCGCGGCCACAAAGTAGGAGCCGACGTGGGCGGCCTGGCCGAACTGGCAGGCGAAGTTCAGGTCATAGTCAAATCCGGACGCTTTGCCCCAGAGGTGCGTGCCAATCGTGTGAATTTCGGTTGCGCCGTACTGGTCGCGGCCCAGTTTGCCTTCCACCCATTCGCCCACCGGGTCCAAATTCGTCGTTTCCACATGGCTTGCATCACGCAGAAAATAGTAATAGCCTTCGACGGTCAGCGCCGGAATGCCGGTGTAGGCGGCATGCAGGCCGTAAAGATCGCCGTCCTCGTCCCCGGTCGTGTTCTCATGAAGCTTCATGCCGAACGCGTCCACCGCGATCTCCCTGGTCGGCGTCCAGGTCAGGCGCACACCGTCGAACGACAGAAACTGGGACGGGCTCAGCAGGTCCGTGATCAGCCAGCCGCCGTCGAACCTCATCGCCTGGCGTCCGACGCGCAGCCGAACCGGCTCGCCAAAGAGATTAGAGGCCTCCACGTATGCCTGGTTGAAGGTGAGGAAGTTCTTGGCCGGATTGCCCCGTCCGTCGGTGCCGGTCAGATAGTTCGAACGGAAATCCTCGCCCCAGTGGCTGTGATCATAAATTTCGACAAATGTCGAAATCGAGTTTGAGAAATCAGCCTTCACGTTCAGCAGTGTGGCCGTCTCGTATCGGGTCCAACCGCTGTCCCGGGCGTCCCACTTGACAGTGGAATTCGTGCCCTTCAGACCCAGTGGACGCCACCCCGTGGCATCGGCATTGTACCGCTGCGTGGACGGGCCGAATACGTTTATGTACCAGCGTCCGCGCATGCGCAATTCGCCACCGACGGAAACCTGCTCCAGCTCCGCCAGTGCCTGTCCGCACAGAAACACTGCGGCAATCGCCGCAATCGCCCAACGCCGATTCACCGAAAAACACGTGTAGAACTTCCGCTTTTGCACAACCTTTACCCTCGCCAAAACTTTCGCAAGTAAAACCCAAAACCATTGGAAAGACTGAGCGGCCTGTGCGGGTGCTTTTGCCATTGCGGCAAACGGCCTGCCGTCCACAGTGGATGTTATTCCCGGTCCCCTGCCGCGGCGAATAGGGAGAGACGGCGCCCCCTGGCTTCTGAGGCGTGCTCCGGGAAGGGGGAAGACGATCTCCCCATGTCGCCCCGCTCCCCGATTAATAGGAAATCCCGCTTTTCTGGATTCGCAGGCCACAAACTACCTCACTGCTTCTCAGAAGCGGGGTATGAAGAAAGAAGACCGCTCCGGCACTTGCCGGAGCGGCCAATCTTATACGAAATGTTCGCCGCAAAACCAATTGCGGCAATGCCGTTTAGAACTTCAGCACGGTCATCCAGAAGACGTAGGCGGCATTGCTCTTCACGTCGGTGCCGCCGTTGAAGCCGGTGCCGTTCGCCTGGACATAGGAGCCGGTGCGGAGCCCGTCGCCGACCCAAAGGTAGTTACCGTACAGCAGGATGGACAGGTCCGCCGAGTAGTTGTACTTCAGCCATGCGGCGACTTCCCAGCCCATGTCGTTGCTGCCCTCGTCGGTGATGAAGGACATGCCCGGGAACTTGGGAATGCGAATGCCGTTGATGTGCCACACGGGCGGCGGGTTGAAGGGATCCACCACCCAGTCCTTGGCGCCGTGGATGTGGGCGCGCAGGCAGTCGGTAAGCTGCGCCTCGACACCGAC
>CALDSM010000289.1 GCA_937923585.1 uncultured bacterium | reverse complement strand
ACCACCGAGATCTACACTCTTTCCCTACACGACGCTCTTCCGATCTTCGCGCCGCTCGAGACCTACCCGATGATTTCCACGCTGATTAACCTTCTCGGGGGCACGGTGCCGACGGGGTTTGACGTTCCCATCCAGTTGGCGGCGGCGCTGAGCGACGCCTTCAGTTGGAACACGGTGGTGGCCTACAAGGAGCACAACGGGCTGGAACTGATGCGCATGGCGGATGAAGACCGGGACATCGGGGATCAGCAGGGCGGCGCCGGTGCGGGCAACGGGGGTGGTGACATCGTTTACCGGCTGCGCGAGGGCGTGGAGCGGTTCCTGCTCACCGACATCAACAATGCGGGCGGCAGCGCGACGGCCCAAAGCAGCCTGTTCATCATGATGGACCAAATGGGAACGGGCAACGCGGCGCACAAGTTCAACCATATCCCCGGCGGATGCAACGTGCTCTATATGGACGGCCATGCGGAGTTCGTCCGCTATATCGGGGGAGGAAACGGCATTGCGCCGGTTTGTCCGGCCATTGCGGTGATTGTCGGGGGGCTTTCATCGGGGAGTTGAGTGTCGGCCCTGAAGAAACGCGCCGGGTTCCCGGCGGCCGTCAAAATCTGGTCACGAATTCGACTTCGATATCGGGAATGTTGTCTTCGTTCATGGCGGCCCTGAGCACAACGGGATAACCGCCTTTCACGTAAGTAAGGTCATACGTGCCCGGGGCAAACGCCCGCCGAAAGACCTGACCGCGGGGATCGTAGAACGTGACTGCGACGGTGTACACCTCCTGCCGGAACACCCAGGGAAGCAGGACCTCCTCATGGGGCGGCAAGGGGACGGTTGAGCCCCTGGCATCCTGCGGCAGGCGGTTGATGCGCGCTTCCGGGCCGGGCGCCTCGCAGCCCCGCGGCACCGGATACACCAGCACCTGCGCGATGGGATATGCTCCCTCGTTTGCAAGCTGGATTTCAAAAGGCTGGCCGACACAACCCGGGAACGAAATCAGGGCCAATGCAGCCAGCATCCACAGGATGACGCGACTGATAGAAACTTGCATGACACAGTCCCTTTGCAGAAACCGGCGCACAAGCGCGCCGCCGGTGCGCAGTATATCATGGCAGCGGGGCTTTCGCCGGACAGAACGCGGACATCGTGGATGGGACCGGCCACAGGCAGCCGGTCTTTGGCACACTGTCCTTGGTGCGGAGGAATTGGAATTGGGGGGTGGGCGTGTTAGAATCCGCGGCATTGTGATGAAATCTCTTTCAACAATCCTGCGCGCAGCGCGTTATGGTTTCATGGCGGTTGCATTGCTGGCCGTTGCCGGATGCGGTGCGCCCAAGGATACGGCGGCGCCGGTTCCGCTGGCACTGGAGAAAGGCCCCTCGCTGCCTTCAGAGCGGGCCGCCGCGCCGCCGCCGGCGTATACGCCGCCGCCGGAGTCGGAAATGCCCGCGGACCCGGCGCACCGCACACTGGTGGGCACGACGTGGCGGGTGAAGGAATTGGAGGCGTGTTTCCTCAATGCACGGCAGGTGCATGTGCGCGGTTCACAGATTGAGCCCTATGCGCCGGGCGGGATCACGGCAAAGTACACGTATGAAGGGGGAAAGATTGCGTTCAACATCCTGGGGAAGGCGGTTGAGTGCGCGTGGGACGGCACGACACTCACGATTAACGGCATGGCCGCGGAGGCGGTGCCGTCGGCGTCGGCATCCGCGGCGCCGTAAGGGAACCGCCGCGTTCCTGTTCGCCCCCCATTCGTCTCATAGGTCCAATTAGGTGCACTTGCATCCCCCGCCTTCGGGCATTATGCTGTGCGGGCCTTCTCTGGCAACGGCCTCTTCTGCATTTCCACCATTGACAAGGAGGATCGGACCCATGGCCCGACATCCAAACGGACGCACGCTCAACCGCCGGCAATTCCTGAAACGCACGACCGCTGCGATGGCCGGAGCAGATGCGTTCCCCACGATCATTCCGGGCCGGGCACTCGGGATGGACGGTGCAACCGCGCCGAGCAACCGGCTGACGATGGGGTTCATCGGCATGGGCAAGATGGGCAAGGGCCATCTGAGGGCTTACCAGGACGATGCGTCATGCCAGATTCTGGCGATTTGTGATGTGGAGCAGGGGCGGCGGGAGAAGGCGGCGGCGCAGACGAATGAGGCGTATGCCAAGCGGGCGGGCGAGAACAGCTATTCGGCTTGCGACACCTACGGCGATTTCCGTGTGCTGTGCGCGCGGACGGACATTGACTTCGTCGTCATCGCCACGCCGAACCACTGGCACGTGCTGACGGCGCTGGAGGCGCTGCGCAACGGCAAGGACGTGTATCTGGAAAAGCCGATGACGCGCACCATAAACGAGGGCAGGGCGCTCATCAACGCGGTACGCCGCTACGGACGCATCCTGCAGGTGGGCAGCCAGCAGCGTTCGGACAGCGCGTTTCGGTTTGCCTGCGAACTGGTGCGCAACGGGCGCATCGGCGAAGTGAAGGAGGTTTTCGTGAACATCGGCGGCCCGCCCGAGGAGGACAACCTGCCGGGCGAACCCACACCGGAAGGGCTGGACTGGGACCTGTGGCTGGGTCCGTGCCCATGGCGTCCGTACTCTTCCGTGCTGGCACCGCCGGAGTCTTACGACGGGTGGCCGCTCTGGCGCAATTACCGGCCCTACGCCGAGGGCGGCATGGACGACTGGGGCGCCCACCATTTCGACATCGCGCAGTGGGGCATGGGCACAGACGGGTCGGGGCCCGTGGAAATCATTCCGCCGTCGCCGGACAACCCGGACGTGAAGCGGCTGACCTTTGTGTACGCCAACGGCGTGCGCATGTACCACGGCGGCGGCACGATTCAGGGCGCGGGCACGGAATGGGTGGGCACGAAGGGCCGCGTGGGCGTGAACCGCGGCGAGTTCCTGGTAACCGAACCGAAACAACTCAAGTACGAACGGATTGGCCCGAACGAGACTCACCTGTATGACAGCCCGGATCACCGCAAGAACTTCCTGGACTGCGTACGCACGCGGCGCGAACCGATATGCCCGGTGGAGGTGGGCCACAGTTCGGCGACCCTCTGCCACCTGGGCACCATCGCCTACTGGCTGAAACGGCCGCTCAAATGGAATCCGGAGCAACAGGAATTCGTGGACGATTCGGAAGCCAACCGCCTGCTGACCCGCGCGATGCGCGGGCCCTGGCAGCTTGCCTGAGGAGAAGCCGCCATGCGCACCCTGATTTGCCTTTGCCTTGGGCTGCTGGCCGTGGTCCTGCCGACGGCCGCCGCGGACTCCGTCCCCACGTTCGATGCGGCGGTTGCAGCGCTCAAGACCTACAGCCTCGGCGGCGATTTTGCCGCATGCCAGCGCATCATTGATGAAATCAATGCGGCCAAAACAGACGCGGCGGCCCAGGCGGCGATTGCCGCCAAACTGGCCGCGGCACTGCAGGGCGCAGGCTATGACGCGCAGCGGTTCCTGTGCAGCCAGTTGTACCTGGTGGCGACGGACAAAGAAGCGCCGCTCATCGCGCCGCTGCTGACGGACGAGAAACTGTCCATTTCTGCAATCACCGCATTGCAGCAGGTAAAGGGAGGGGAAACGGACCGCGTGTTGCTGGATGCGCTGGGCAAGACCCGGGGTGCGGTGCGCGCGGGAATCATTGACGCCCTCGGCGTGCGCGGCGACGCGGCCCGCGTGAAGGATCTCGCGCCGCTGCTGAAAGAAAAGGACGCGGACACGGTCCGCAGCACCGCCGGAGCGCTGGGCAAGATCGGCGGTGCGGGCGCGCTGGACGCGCTGAACGCGGCGCTGCCCAAGGCGGGCAACCGGACCCGCACGGCGATTGTCAACGGCATCCTGCTGGCGGCGGAGAAGACGGCGGCGGCGGGCGATGTCACCCGTGCGCGGGCGGCGATGGAGCGCCTGACCGACCACACGGAAGACGGGCCCGTGCGCGCGGCGGCGATGTGCAGCATGGCGCGGCTGGGCGACGGTTATGCGGCCTCCATCATTACCCGGGGACTGAGAGACACCGACCCCGCGGTGCGCGAAGTGGTCCTGGGTCTGTTGCGCCGCGCTCCGGAGAAGGATGTTACGCCGTCCGTGGCGGCGGTACTGCCTGAACTAATGTCCGAGGGCCGCGCGGCGGCACTGCTGGCGCTGGGTGATCGCGGCGACGCGGGCACGGCGGGCGCGGCGCTCAAGTGCCTGTCTGATCCCGACCCGGAGGTGCGGCTGGCCGCCTTGCATGCCTTGGGCAGGACGGGCGGGCCGGAGGCCGTCAAGCCGCTCATGGAGCGGCTGGCCGGCAAGTCTGAAGCGGAAGCGGCGGCTGCGGAGGCGGCGCTGACCGCGCTCAAGGGAACGGAAGTGGACGCCGCGGTCTCGGGCCTGTTGGAGGGCAGCGATCCGAGACTGCGCGCACGGGTGCTGCTGGTGCTCGGCGGGCGTGCCGCCATGGCTGCCGTGCCGACAATGCTCTATTACGCTGAAGAGGACGGGTATCTCATCGTTCGACAGGCCGCGTTCAAGGCGCTGGGCATGACCGTTTCGCCCAAGGAATTCCCGCTGTGGGCGGACGCGTTGGCGGGAACGCCCGATGAATGCCGAGAGGCGGCCGAGGCCGGAGCCGTGTCCGCCATGCGTCGGCTGGGGCCGGACGCGGGCATCGGAACGCTGCTTGCCGCGCGCTACCAGCATGCGTTCAAGAAGCGGGTGCGTGTGTCGCTG
>CALDSM010000288.1 GCA_937923585.1 uncultured bacterium | reverse complement strand
GCCAGCGCGATGGCCGCCACAAAGCAGAGGCCCGTCACCACAGCGGCCAGCCCCGTCCGCGCGCCCGCGGCCACGCCGGCCGCGCTTTCGATGTAACTGGTGACGGTCGAGGTGCCGAACAGCGCGCCGATGCTCGTGGCCAGCGCGTCGGACACAAAAGCCCGTCCGGCGCGGGGGAGACGCCCCCTTTCGTCGAGAAATCCGGCCTGCGTGCCCACACCCACCAGCGTGCCGACCGTGTCGAAGAGGACCAGGAAGAAGAACAGCATAATCGCGGTGAAGGCCTGGAGCGGCTTGTCGAGCAGTTCATCGAAGCGAAGCTGGAAGAAGGTGCTGAAATTCGGCGTGACGCTTTGGGTTTTGGCCGAAAGCACGCCGGTCAGCAGGCCCAGCGCCGTGGTCGCGATGATACCCACAAGAATTGCGCCCCGCAGATTGCGCGCCATCAGCGTGGTGATGAGCAGCACGCCGAACAGGGTGATCAGCGGCGCGCCGTGGCGCAGGTCGCCCATGGTCACCATGGTTGCGCTGTTCAGCACCACAATGCCGCCCCATTGCAGGCCGATGAACGCGATGAACAGGCCGATGGCGGGGCCGATGGAGTTCTTGAGGCAGTCCGGAAACACGTCGAGCACCTTTTCCCGGATTTGAAAGAGCGACAGGGCCAGGAACAGCAGGCCCGAGATGAGCACGATGCCCAGCGCGCTCTGCCAGGCGAAGCCCATGCCCATGCACACGGTGAACACGAACAGGAAATTCTCGCCCATGCCCGGTGCCAGCGCAAAGGGATAGCGGGCCAGCAGGCCCATGATGATGCACGCCACGGCGGACGACAGGCAGGTGGCCACCAGGACTCCGCCGAAATCCATGCCCGCCATGGCCAGCACGGTCGGCTGGACAAACACGATGTAGCTCATGGTGGCGAAGGTGGTCAGTCCGCCCACCACCTCGCGCTGGACGGTGGAACCGGCGGCGCGCACCCCAAAACACCTTTCGATGAATTCCATGTGCAACCCCTTGACTGGTCAATGGTTCCGTCGGAACAGTTCCCATAAACGTAGTCTATTCCTTTGGTGGGAATGTGTGCAAGAGGTTTGCTGTCGGGCGGGTTGAAGTGGAATACAAAACCCGGCGGAAGGTATACTATGACTCGCACTTGGCCGGTTCAACGCCGCCTTTTTGCCCGGTCCGGGCGGTGTTCACCCCGCAGGGAGGCAAGTGGCTGCCGCGAGAGTCCGCGGCGGGTGTAAACCAAATGTTGGGTTGACGCGTCCAATCTGAAGAATGGAAACGGACGCCGGTTTCTGACAACAAGCGAAGGAAAGGAATTTCTGCAATGAAGAAGGCAATGCTGGTCATGATGTTTGCTGTGGCACTGGCCATGGTTACTGGCACAGTGGTTTCGGCACAGGCCCCCGCTCCCGCCCCGGCGGCACCGGCCGCCCCTGCGGCACCCCCGGCCGCCGCACCGGCCGCCCCGGCGGCTCCCGCAGCCCCGGCTCCCGCCGCTGAAGCACCGGTCGCCGCAAAGGTGACGGGCACGAACGTCAACGTGCTCGCGGCCTACGGCAAGGGCCTGGACGCGGACCCGGCGGGCCCGCTGGCCAAGCTAAACGCGCTGGCCGTCAAGGAAGCCGTGGATGCGACGGGCAAGCCGGTCGAGGGTCTGGCCGGGCGCACGCTGTACTACGTGCCGGTGAAGGCTGCGGCGGACCTTGCCGTGGGCGATGTCAATGTCGGCAAGACCATTGTCGTCACGGGCAAGGTGCTCGTGAAGGCCGGTGCGGTCATCGTCGAGAAGTTCGAAGCCCAGGCGGCCAAGAAGGTTGACGCCGGTTGGGACACCATCGGAACCAAGACCATGAGCCAGCAGGCGGTCATCTAACCGAAAGCTGACATACCACAACGATTTTTGCGGCGGAACGGGCCAAGTACGGCCGGTTCCGCCGCCGTGTCTTTGACGCAGTCTGCTGGTCCAATCCGACCAGACGAAGCGCGAAATATGGTGCGCGGAGGCAGCGCCGCCATCTTTCCTCGGAATGCCAATCCCCTGATTGGCATATTTGAAACGCAGAAGCCAATCGGGAGATTGGCGTTTCCGGTGAGACCAGCCAAAGCGGCGTCGCTGCCGCCGCAGTCCAAAAAATACTGCCGGCGTGCTACGGAAACAGCGGGTCTATGAACTTCTTCCAGCCTTCCATATAGACCTCCTTAGACATCACGAATCCCATGTTGTGATCGCCATGGAGTTCGATGAAGGTCTTGGGCTCATTGGCGAGTTCAAAGAGCTTTCGTCCGTGGGCGTAGGGGATCATCTCGTCTTCCGGACTGTGCGCCATCAGCAGGGGAGCGCGGATCTTGGCGATCTTGTTGACATTGGCGAAGCGGTACGAGGCGAGCAGGCGCACGGGCAGCCAGGGAAACACGCCTGCCGCCACGTCGGGCACGGAGAGGAAGGTGCTCTCGATGGCCACGGCGCGCGGCGTGACTTCGGCGGCAAGATCGCAGGTGACGGCACCGCCGAGGGAACGGCCAAAGAGCAGTATCTTGTCCGCAGGCACCCTCTTGGTCTCGGTCAGCCATTTCCACATGGCGCGCGCATCGGCGTAGCAGCGTGTCTCCGAGGCTTTGCCGGTACTGAGCCCGTATCCGCCGTAGTCGTAGGCGAGCACGGAAAAGCCCATGGACCGGAGCAACCCGATGGACTCCAGCCGACCGGAGATGTTGCCCGCGTTGCCGTGCGAAAAGAGCACCACGCCGCGCGCATTTTCAAGCGGCACAAACCAGCCGTGCGTCTTTCCGCCGTTGACATCGAGCAGCACATTTTCAAAGACCCAGCTGCAGACCGACGGGTCCACGGGCATTTTTCGGTCTGTCTGGAACAGCAGGGGCCGCTGCGCGAAGTAGAACAGGGCCACGACACCCAGGTAGGCCAGCGCCAGCAGCATCAGCACGCGGCCGACGTAATGAGAGTAGGTTGACGTATTGGCCGGTGTGTCCATGGTTTCCCCCAAACGTGCAAGGTTCTTTTGGGCCGCGGCCAACCCGGGAAGGCTTCTCAGTGCCTCCCGGAAGAGGTCGCGCGCGGCTTCGTAGTCACCATGCTTCGCGCACAGCGCGCCTGCATTGTTGAGCATGGCGGGATCGCGCCCGTATGCCGCAAGCGCAGAGGCGATTTCGACGTGGGCGACACCCTGGCAGTCTTTCTTCTTTTCGGGGTTCGTCTCCTGCACACACTCTTGGTACTTGGCCTGCCCTTTTGTCAAATGGATGTCGCAGAGAATGGTGTCGGCCGTTAAATCGCCGCGGCGGTCATTGAAGTCCGGCCAACGGTATCGTTCCCAATAACCCCTTTTTGGCCTCATGTCCTCGCCGGGGCGCAGCGCCCTCCAGAGCAGGCCGGTCGGGATGAGCCGAATGCCGGATTCGGGTGGAAACGCGGGCGGCTCCTCAAAATAGACCGGCCGTCTGGTGTTCGCAATGAGCCAGGTGAAGAGTTCGGGCTCCAAACCGCGCGGCGGGCGAGGGCCGGCTTTCTCCTTCAGGTCCGGCGGCAGATTGTCGAATTCGGCTAGATGCACATACCCATAGGTGCGCGCGTTGGTGACATCGGGACGCAGTCCCTCAACGTTTTGCAGATACAGCACGGAAAATCCGCCGTGGTCGGAGGCGGAAACGTAGATGGCGTCCTTGTCCAGCGTGTTAAGAATGTTGCGTCCGTAGTCGTGGGCCCAGTAATAGTGGCTCTTGTCGTTGGATCGCCAGTTTAGCCCCAGCGGCACGGCAACGCATACCGCCATCACTACCGCCGCCGCAATGCGCCGTCGGCGCCACACCGCGTCAAAGAACACACCTGCGCACAGGGCACCCATCAGGTACGCGGGGATGGGAAACACGGCCATGACCCACAGCCAGTCGCGGGTCAGTTCGGGATTCTGCCACAGGGTGAAACCGACCACCACGGATGCGGCGCATATCGCCAAGAACAAGGCACGGGCAGGCCGACGCCGAAGCAGGATCAGGAAACCGGCAACATCAGCCAGGAGCAGTGGCTGATGCAGGTACATCCCGCCCATGGCCCACATCTGGCCGAGGAAACGGTCCCAACTGCGCGGATACTGGGTGACCATGAAGTCGAACTGTTCGCGGCGCATGTGCCGCCACATGCCCGCAAGCCCCTCGGGATCGCCCCAGTTCACCGGCGGATGGGCGGCGGCGCGCAGCGGTACATACGCGAACAGGACAACGCAGCACAGGGCCGACAACGCGGAGAGCCCGGCGTACAGGGTCCAACGGCGCAGTCCGGGCAGGCGGCCCAGTTTGGCGCGGTCGTGCAGCAGCACGTACCCGGCGAACCACGGCGCCAGCAGCATGAAGGTGTTGTGCCCGGCGGTGCCAAGGCCGATGGCCGCGGCGAGCAGGAGCAGATGGCGGTCATGGCGGTCGCGCTCCCACTGGAACAGCACCAGCAGGCACAGGGCCACGAAGAACGCCGTGAGCGTGTAGACCTCGGCGATGACGGCCTGCGACCAGAACTGCCGGGAGAACGCGAAGAGCAGTGCCGCGGCAAACGCCGCGATGCGGTTGCGCGTGAAGTGGATGACCAACAGCGCGAGCACGTAGACCGTGGCCGCGCCGAAGAAGGCCGACATGAGATTGACGCGCCATGCCACGCCGCCCACGGGCAGCCAGGTGAATGCGTGGGCAATCATGCAGTAGAGCGGATAGCCGGGGGGATGGGGGACGCCCAGCGTCTTGGCGGCGGTGATGAAGGTGCCGCTGTCCTCGCCGGTGATGGTGGGGGCCAGTGTCAGGCAGTACACCGCCCAGGCCGCCATTGCCGCCGCCGCCGCGATGGCACGGTCACGCCGATCAAACAAAGATGTTTCGCCAGACGCCATGCCGCCGTTCCACGGTTTTCCGAGTAGTTAATGCACGTCCTTTTTTTGACTGCGGTGGCCATGCCGCCGCTTTTCCTCGCCACGATCATGACGCGGCGGTTAACGCGGCCTCCGCAAGTGAAAGCGGCGGCATGGCCACCGCAGTCAAAAAAGCCCACCCACGCCATTTATCCAGACTGTCTTCCCAGTTTCGAATTGCCAAAGCCCCCGATCAGATTCTGCTCTCCTCTCCCCTCATTATCCGCTTCAGATTCGCCCGGTGCTTTAGGATCACCAGCACCGCCACAACCACGGTCACCACGCGCACCGGCGTTGTGGCCGGGAAGAAGAAGACGGCAGCGCTGAGCGCGGCGGCCGCCGCGATGCTGCCCGCGCTGACCATGCGCGTGGCACCGACGACCACGCCGAACACGGTCGCGGCAATCAGCGTGGGCATGGGCGCAAGCCCCAGAAACACGCCGGTGCTGGTGGCCACGCCCTTGCCGCCGCGAAACCACAGGAACACGGAAAAGGTGTGCCCGAGAATGGCCGCGAGCCCGCACAGGATGGGCAGGTAGTCCCACACGTTGAGCCACAGCGCGGCTACCACGGGCAGCCAGCCCTTGAGCACGTCCGCCACCAGCGCGATGGCGCCCAGACGCTTGCCCAGCACGCGCATGGTGTTGGTGGCGCCGATGTTGCGGCTTCCGTATTTTCGGATGTCAAGGTTGCGCAGTTTAAGGCCCAGCCACAGTCCCGTGGGTATGGACCCCAGCAGGTAGGAGACGGCGATGGCGGCGGGGATCAGCAGGCCGTGCGCGTTCATTTCGGCCTCTCCTCGCGCAGTTCGATGCGGATGGGCACGCCCTTGAACCCGTATTCCTCGCGGAACTGGTTTTCGATGAAGCGCATATAGCTGAAATGGAACAGTTTGATCTGGTTCACAAAGATGACGAAGACCGTGGGGTTGGTGCTGGCCTGGGTGGCGTAGAGAATTTTCGCGTGCTTGCCCTTCTGGCTCGGGGGGTTGTGCTTGGTCTTGATCTTGTCAATCAGTTTGTTGAGTTCGGCGGTGCCGATGCGCTTCTTCGCCTCCGCGGCCACCTCGTCAATCATGTCAAAGGTCTTGAACAGGCGCTGCCGGGTCAGGTTGGAAACGGTGAGCCAGGGCACGAACTTGATCTGCGGCATTTGCAGGTCAATGTCGTCGGCCAGCGCCTTGAACCGCTTCTCCTTGTCCTCAATAAGGTCCCACTTGGTCCAGACAAGGATGAGCGGAGTGCCGTTTTCCATGGCGTAGCCGATGATGCGCTTGTCCTGATCGGCCAGCCCCTCGGTCGCCTCAACCATGACCAGGCAGACATCGGCGCGCCGGATGGCGCGCAGCGAGCGCGTGACGCTGAACTGCTCCACATCCTCGCGGATGCCCGCCTTCTTGCGCATGCCCGCGGTGTCTATGAGTAGGTATTCGCGCTCCTGCCAGGTGAAGTCAATGTCAATGGCGTCGCGCGTGGTGCCGGGGATCTCGGAAACGATGGTGCGCTCCTCGTTGAGGATGGCATTGATGAACGAAGACTTGCCCACGTTGGGCCGGCCCACGATGGCGACGCGGGTGACCTTGCTGGTGAGGACGGCCGGCGCGTCCTCGTCACCCTCCCCGGCGGCAACCGTCTCCGGCGTGGCCGAGGGCGCATCGGGGAGGTGCTTCATGACCTCCTGCATGAGTTCCTCAATGCCGAGGTCGTGGCCGGAGGAGATGGACATTGGTTCGCCCATGGCCAGTTCGTAAAACTCGAATCGGTTCTCGGACATCTTGAAATTGTCGAGTTTGTTGACCGCCAGCACGACCGGCTTGCGTAGCCGCTTTATTTCGTCGGCAACAAGCCGGTCGGTGCGCGTGATCTCCGTCTGGCCGTCCACCACCAGTACGATGACCGAAGCCTCGTCGAGTGCCGCGCGCACCTGCTGCTGCATCTTGCGCGAGATTTCGTCCACCGGATTCTCGATGATGCCGCCCGTGTCCACCACGCGGATTACCCTGTCAAACCAGGTGCCGCGCCCGTAGAAACGGTCGCGGGTGATGCCCTCCTGGTCATGCACGATGGCGCGCGACTTGCCAATCATGCGGTTGAACAGCGTGGACTTGCCGACATTGGGTCGGCCGCAAATCGCCACAAGGGGCGGCTTCACATTGCCGGGACCGGCAGAATTTGTCATTGCTGGGGCTCCTTCTCCGCCACCTGGGTCCAGCCGAACAGGAAATAGTCGGCGGCGGACCACACACAGAACACAAGATTAATCCAAATCAGCCAAGCCGATCCCGGCAGCGCCAGAATCAGCACAATCAGCGTAACCATTTGCAGAGCCGTGGTGGCCTTGCCGGACAGGCGCGGTTTCACACGCACCGGCCCGAACCGCTCGTTGATCAGCCAGGCACCCATGACAATGAACACGTCGCGCGCGAGCACCGCCACGGGGAACCACAGCGGCACATGGGGCACAAACTGGTCGTTCGCCGCCATGAACACAAAGCCGAGGTTGATCAGCAATTTGTCCGCCAGCGGGTCAAGACGGCGGCCCAGCGCCGATTCCTGCTTGAAACGCCGCGCCACCCAGCCGTCCAGCGCATCGGACACCGCCGCCAGCGCATAAACGACCGCCGCCGCCGCCCTCAGCAGGTAGAGGTCGGCGGTGTACAGGTAGACCATGGTGCAGAACACCGGCACCATGGCCAGCCGGAACAGGGTGATTTGGTTTGCAAGCGTCATTGATCGGATACCGGCTGCGGTGTTTTAACGCCCACGGCGACATGATGCAGCCTCAAAGAGAATGGTACCCGTTCGGGCCGTACGGGCGCAAAGAACTCGTTGTCTGGTCTTCACCAGACCCAAGATCCGAGACCCTAAACCCTCTTCTTTTGTCCGTCCGTGTCAGGGCTGGACTATCTCGACCGGGATCGCGGGCAGCGGGCCAAGTTCATTGCGCTGCTTCTGTTTGGCCGATTTTCCGCCCTGCTGTTTTCCCTCCACCTCCAAGAATGCCTGTACGATCAGATTGCCCTTGTACCCGACCTCTCCGGCCTCGGCCTTCAGGGCAAACTGCAACCCGTCGGGAGATCGGAAGAGCACACGTCTGAACTCCAGTCACGATCAGATCTCG
>CALDSM010000287.1 GCA_937923585.1 uncultured bacterium | reverse complement strand
ATACGATATCTGATCGTGACTGGAGTTCAGACGTGTGCTCTTCCGATCTTGCGGTGACTGCGGAGGTCGTCTCGCCGTCATAAGCGTCCTCGGTGTTCCCAGCGCCAATGAGCCCCAAACCGCGCAACTGCTGCTTGAGCGCCAACACGGGCGCGCCCTTCTGGCCGGGAGACAACACCCCCGTCTTTGACGCGCCGTCACGCCATGGAATGACCGCTTCATTCTGGTAGATGTCGCGGAAGGCGGTGCGGCCCAGGGAGACCTTTCGGTCGCCGTCCAGCGCCAGCGTGACCCTGTCTTCATCGGCCTGCACCAGCGCGACCCACCGGGGCTGGTCTTTCACCTTCACACGCACCAGCGCGGGCAGGTTCATGGCCACAAGCTGCACGGTACCGGGACGCAGGCTTTCGCAGGCAAACCCCTGGCCCACGAAGAACTGCGCCAAACCCTCGGCAGTGTCGCCGCCGGAGAGCGTGATGATGTTCTCCATGCCCCACGCCTTGAGCACCGCGCCGAGCCCGGCGTCGCGGCTTGCCTCGGGAGACAGGCCGGCCAGTTCTTCCAGGCTCTTCAACGTCGGGTCCGGGGGCGGAACGGCGCGGGCGGCGGACACACTCGCCAGCCGGTCAATGACCCGGCGGGCAATGATGGACTCCGTCTCGGGCGGAAGTTCCGCGGCAGGCGCGACGGATGCCGGGGTGGGTGCGGGCGCGGGAACAGACGCCGCAGGCGGCTTCTCAGCCACCGCCGCCTCCGAGACGGCCGACGGTGTCGGCTTGGACTCGGTTGCCGACGGAGTGTCGCCGGAAAGCAGCCGGTTGAACAGGCCCAGTTCACGGGCCATGCGGTCCATCGGGTTGAGCAAAGCCTGGACAATGACAATCAGCAGAATGGCGGCGAGCATCACCGCGGGACTCGGCAGCCACCGGGTCCACTGGCGCGCCTCGCGCGGCCGGTTGACCGCAACCCTCTCGCCCTTGATCTCTTTGGCCGACTGGCGAACGATGTCGGCCGTGATGATGTGCTCTTCGCGCGTGTAACCGATCAGCAGCGCGCGGTCGCAGATGGCATTGACCACGCGCGGCGTGCCGCCCGAAAGTTTGTATACCTGCCTTATCGCGTTCTTGGAGAAACTGACCGTCTTGCGGCCGCCCGCCACGTGAATGCGGTAGGCCACATACTGGAGCGTTTCGGCCTCGTTCAGCGGCTTGAGGTGGTAGCGGGCGGTGATGCGCTGGTTCAACTGGCGCAGTTCGTGCAGGTCGAGCTTTTCGGCCAGTTCGGGCTGGCCGATGAGAATGATCTGGATCAGCTTGCTCGATTCGGTCTCCAGATTGGAGAGCAGCCGGATCTGCTCCAGCACCTTCACGTCGAGGTTCTGCGCCTCGTCAATGACCAGCACGCAGTTCTTGCCCCGCGCGCCCGCATTGAGCAGGTGAACGTTGAGTTCTTCCGTGAGCCCCAGCAGGTTGTCCGCCCGGGTGTCAATGCCGAATTCGGAGTTGATCTTGCGCAGCAGCTCTATCGGGCTGAGGAAGGGGTTGAAGATGAAGGCCAGTTCCGTGTCCGAATCCAACTGGCTCAGGAGGTTGCGGCAGATGGTGGTCTTGCCCGTGCCGATTTCCCCGGTAAGCATGACGAACCCGGTACGGTTCTTAATGCCGTAGAGCAGGTGGGCGAAAGCCTCTTTGTGCTTTTCGCTCAAATACAGGAATTTTGGGTCGGGCGTCTGATTGAACGGTTTCTCGCGCAACCCATAGAATGCTTCAAACATGTTCGCCTCGTGCGATCCCCATGCGGTAAATTGTTGACTGTATACTCTAGCACGTAACGGAGTCCGGGTCAATGGCTTGCAACCGCCGGTACGGCCCGGAAATGACGAAAACTGCCGAAACCGGCCGAAAGTGGACGCATGCGCCTTGTTTTCTTCGGCAATGAGACCGAGCGCAACGCCGGGGTGCGCTATCGCGCCGTGAAATTCGCCGAACGGCTGCGCGGCGAAGGGCATGCATGCATCCTGTGCCTGCCGTCGTCGGTGGGGCTGTGGCAAACGCTGTACGGCAACCGGCCCCGTTTGCTGAAGACATTGTACCTGCTGCTGGTATTTCTGGGCCGCCTCGCCCAGATGCGGCACGTCCTCCGCGCCGATGCGGTGTTTATCCGGGGACACCTCTTTCCCTACGGCCCGCCCGTGCTGGAACACCTGCTGCGGCTGCTGAATCCCCGCATCGTGTTTGACGTGGATGATGCCATGTGGGAACCACCCGCCTTTGTGCGCAGCCCCTTTCTGGGCGCGGTGGACTATGGCTGGGCCCGCAAAATGACGCACATTGCCCGGCATGCCATCGCGGGAAACGTCACGATTGCCGATTACCTGCGCGGTTGTGGAGGTTGTGGAGTCACCATCATTCCGACCTGCATTGACATGGACCGCCATACCCAGAAGGACTACGGCGGCAAGCCGCCGGGAGCACCCGTGACCCTGGGTTGGACCGGTCTCCGGGACAACCTGGGTTACCTCGACACGGTGCGGGAGGCGTTGTGCGAACTGACCCGCACGCGCAACATCGAACTGCTGGTGGTCAGCGACGGCGAGTATCACCCGGACGGTGTGCCCGTGCGGAACGAGCCCTGGACCCCGGAGAATGAAATTGCCGTGCTGCAGGAGGCGGACATCGGCCTGATGCCGCTGACGGACACGCCCCGCGCGCGGGGCAAATGCGCGTTCAAGGCGCTGCAGTTCATGGGCGTGGGCACGCCGGTCGTGCTGTCTCCCGTCGGCATGAACGCGGAGGTGGTTGAACAGGGCGTGAGCGGATTCTGCGCGACCACCCCCGGCGAATGGCGCGAAGCGCTGCAGCAACTGGTTGACGATCCGGCGCTGCGGGAACGCATGGGCCGCGCCGCCCGTGCGCGCGTCGCTGAACGCTATTCCTTCGACACCCACCTCCCCCGCTTCCGCGCCGTCATGGAGGCAATCGCCAAGGAGAAGGAGCCAACGTCATGCGCATAGCCCTGTGCAACGACCCCGCCATCGCGCTCGCCCAGGAATGGGTTTGCCAGCTTGACGGCTGGTTTGAAAAGCACGGCACCACGGGCTTTGACCCCTTCGACATCAAGGCCCATCCGCTGATGCGGCGCGTGCAACGGCACAAAGTGCCGCGCCGTTGCGCGACGTTCCTCTGCGACCTGTACCCGCATGCGTCCAGGTGGCTGCTGCGCATCGCCCCCACGGACAACCCCAAGACCCACGCGCTGCTCGCGCTGGGCGGGCTGCGCCTGTTCCAGGTGACACAGGATGAATGCTGGCTGGACAAGGCCCGCGCGAATCTGGACTGGCTGCTGGGGCATCCGGCGGACGGATACGCGGGTCTGTGCTGGGGCTATCCCTTTGCCGTGAGCGGGCAGGGACTGGACACGCCGGCGGGCACGCCCGTGGCGGTGGTGTCGGCCATCGCCGGCGGGGCGTTTGCGCTGGCCCATGAAGTCACCGGCGAAGACCGGCACCTGGAATCCGTCCGGTCCATCGCGAAGTTCCTGCTGAGCGACCTCCCCCGTCTGAACGGACCTGACGGAACCCACTGCTTCGGCTACACACCGGGCGACCGGCGACGGGTACACAACGCGAACCTGCTGGCGGCGGAGCATCTCATCGGCGCGGCAAAACGCGCCGGCATGGACGAATGCCTCGAACCTGCCCTACCGGCGCTGGCGTTCACGCTGCGTGCACAGCGCGAGGACGGCGCATGGCCTTATGGGTCCCCTGCCGAGGGTGACCCGTATGAGGCGGGGCTGCTGGCGCTGGTGGATCACCACCATTCGGGCTTTGTGCTGCGCTCACTGCACGGCATCGAGAAGCTGCTGCCGGGCAGTGTTCCAAAAGAGGCACTGGAGCGGGGATTTCGTTTCTACCGGACCAAACTCATCGAGCATTCGGGCATGCCAGTCAATGAATACGGCCGCTACCCGGTGGACATCCATGCCTGCGCCGAGGCGCTGCTGTGCATGTCGGTGATGTCGGAGCGCTTCGGCGGCTGCGCGAAACTGGCGCTGAACGCGATGCGCTGGCCCCACCAGTTTCTGCGCGACGCGCGCAGCAGCGCGCCCTGGCACCGGCGCTACCCGATGCACATTTCCCGCATCGCGTTCCCCCGCTGGGGTGTTGCGTGGATGTTCCGGGCGCTGGCAGAGTACCTGTACCGGTTTCAGAAGGGAAGCGGTGAAAAGAGTGCTTTGGGCTGACCGATTAGGGGAGCAAGAAAGAAGAACAAGAGAAGACAGCCGGCAGGGATACCGGCGCTCCCAGTCGGAAAACAGAAACCTCAGTTCGCCACGGCGGCAAAATCGTCCGATTCCCGTTCCACGGTGATCTTGCGCTTGTTAAGGCATGCGTGCCGGTTGAACGCCTTGATGTGGTCGTAAAGGCCCGCGAAATCGCCCTTGATGAGGGTGCCGCCGATACTGTGCTTCCAGGCCTGCTCGCGGTCTTCCCATCCGGCCGTTCTGGCGACAAGCGCCTCCTGGGCCGTCATGTCGAGCGCGGCGCCGCGCGCCTTGGCCTCGGCCAGCAGCGCGTCGTGGTCCGCGTCGTCGTTGCGCTCGACGATGCCGCCCATCCGGTAGGGCCGGGGAGCACGCACGGGCAGGAACTGCGGCGTGTCGCATGCGGAGGCCCAGCGGGCCATGGCCGTTGCGGACACCTGGAAACCGTAGTCTTCCGGCGCGTCGGTCCAGCGCCCGCCGTAGCGCAGTTCGGGAAAGGACACCTTGACGGCGTCGGGAAGCGTCTGATCCATGAACAGCAGCGATTCCGCGCAGGTGTGGCGGTCGTCGAAGGGACAGGGGTAGACCAGTCCGAGCGAGGCGAAAATGCCCGCCGCACGGCACGCGCGCAGTGAGGCGCGCGCCTGGCTCACGCCGTGGCTCAGACCGAAGTAGTCCTCAATGAGCCGCTGACTGCCGGACATGAGCGGGAAGTCAATGCAGCGGCACCCGGACGCCTCCAGCAGGCGGGCGATGCCTTCGGCGCCGTTGCCGGGTCGCAAACGCCTGCTGTACCACGCGTCAACGCGGCTTCCCATGATCTCCGAGGCCAGGTCGCGGGCGGACGCGAGACCGCCACGGTCTTCCACGTGAAAAGTCCGCGCCGGGACAAAGCGCTGGCAGTGGCTGATTTCCGCCACCACGCGCTTGGCGTTTCCGGACACGGTGAACTGATGCAGTTTTCCGCCCGCATACAGGGCCGGGTAGACGGAGGGATCATACTCCGGCAGCGGGACGTCGGGAGCAGGCATGCCGAGATGCTCCACCCCCTCGAAAACATTCGCGCCACCCGCGACATAGGGCACATACCCGCTGGCATGGGCGCCGCAAATGGTCTGCACGGCATCGGGAAGGAGACTGCCCACAATCGCGGCCACCGACCGCGCCTCCCGGTACTCGTCCCGCGTGTCGGCGAAATAAACGATCTTCCCGGCCCGGCTCTCAACAATCTGCACGGCCAACTCGCGGTGCCACTTGCCGCACACCGCCAGCAGTCTGCCGCGGGCGTTCCGCGTGCGAAGCCATCCCAGGCGACCGTTCCCGGCCGACCGGGTCATCTGCTCCACATAGGCACCCAGATGGTCGGTGAAACACTCCAAACTGGAGGGAGTGCCGTAATCGAAGATCTCCGCCTCTCTCCCGAGGGCGATTTCGCAGGCCGCCAGCCGCGCCAGATGCGCCTTGGGCAGAAAAGACTCCCAGCGCAACGGCCATCCGGGAACATAGACCAGCACGGTTTTAGAGATCATGGCTATTCCCCGATGCTTCCAGCATGCCGTACCCCGACTTGACCTCGTTCTCGCACTTTCGTCGAAGCATTCGCTATCTGTTTCCCACGAACTAGCGCTTCTTAGGCCACCATATGTGGGATACGAACCCACACATGGCACCACATCTGGACGACATAATAGCATGACCGCAAAATATATGCAAGCAGAATCTTATCCCCTCTATATATGGTGTACCAAGTGAGAAGATCCTCCTGCGGTGTGGAGCAACACCCCCTCCCCCTTCGCCTTCTCTCTTGCCCTTGCTCTTGCTCCTAATCTTGCTCGAAAGTGGGCATAGGCCGCGCTATTTCCCTGATTCTCGCATTGGTGGTCTCCCAAAAATGCCAACACACCTAAACCGCCCGCTCCGTCATTCCCGCGAAGGCGGGAATCCAGAAGGCCGTGCGTATGCGTAAGTCCTTGGCAAGCCTGGATTCCCGCCTTCGCGGGAATGACGGAGAAGATACGTCCTTACTCGAATTGTGCAACCATTTCGGGTGTGCCGCTCATTCTTAGAAGGTCTCATTGGAGCAAGAGCAAGAGCAAGAGCAAGAGCAAGAGCAAGAGCAAGAGCAAGAGCAAG
>CALDSM010000286.1 GCA_937923585.1 uncultured bacterium | reverse complement strand
TGCATCGCCCCCCCCCGCAGTGTCGGCGGGCACGGCGAATGCCAATACAGGCGAACATGCCAAGAACATGGCCGCACAGGCAGTGTAAATGCAAGTCACGCGCAAGAAATAAGCACGCATTATGCGATGAATATGCTGAGTTGGCCTAATGCTCATGCGCTGTCGTCCTCTTGGGGTGGAAAATTCCTGTCAATGCACTTCTCTAACCAAGAGCGCACTTTATCAAGTCCGCCTGATACTGTTGATATGCTTTATATAAACAACTACCTACATTTGCCGCGTCGGGAATTGGTATGACGAGATTCAACTCCCACGTACCAGTCTTGCACTCCTTCTCGCCGATCTGTACCTCTTGGGAACCGCATTCCTTCTTCCGCTGCTCGTATTTGTCCGCAGCTCTATCAGCACAGCCCGTCGGTAGGGGAACGCACACCCACTGTGGCGCGCACCAAGGACACCACCAAGGCTTCTTCCACGTGCCAACGCAAGCCAAACCCATTAGATCAAGCCTGTCTATCGGGCCATCTTTTGCATACGCATACATATTCGGCCCGTCCACCATCCCCAGCGGATCGCGGGTGGTCCATCGGGCCCAGCCTGCGGCGTATTCGCGGTAGGCTGCGTGGTAGAGCAGCGTGTTGGGGTCCTGGACGTGGAGCGCGTAGTCTATCGGCGCGAGTGTCGTGGTGGTGATGGGCTCGCCGTAGGGCGCGAAATCGTCCCTTCCCGCGAGGTTCTTGTTGGACCAGCGCCACGCCCGCGTCGAGCCCAACTGGTCGTGGTAGGCGTAGAAGGTTGCGGCGGTGGCGATGGCGCCCCAGGCATAGGCCAGCCGTTCGCCCACCTCCGCACCGGGCGCGTAGACGCTGGTGTACAGCAAGGTGCCCGCACCGTCCTCCTCATTGATCGCGTTCCAGCCCCGGTCATAGCGGTAGACCCAATATTCACACATCATAGGGGAAGCGTCTCTTCATGTCACTGTCCCTAAGACAACTAATAGAGCATGCCAGCGAGCACGATTTGTATCTTGAACAAATCCAAGAGAATCTTACACTTTGCTTCAAATGTGTTCTCCTCAAGAAAATCCGTAAATAGAGACTCGAATCTCTCCTTTAGCAGTGGGACAGAAACGTTGGTCCAATCAAGGCGGCTTAATCCGGGACCCCACCACGAGTTGCATAAAGGGTGCATTAGTTGAAAGGACGACACACCAGAAAAGACCGTATCCATCATGTATTCCACGGGGTCAGACAGTCTCTTCACCTCTCTGCCATGCAGAAACTCGTGAAATTCTATAGTGATTCTGATTAAACAGCGCAGATTGTCAGTCAGACTTGGGTTAAAATCATCATCTACTGCCGCCGCCGCAAACACGGACCATTGAACTTCTCGCACAAAAGCGGCTATCTCAGCACGTCGCGTGTCGTCATCTGCCGCTGCTGCTGCGAACACGGACCATTGAACTTCTTGCAGAAAAGCGGCTATCTCAGCGCGTCGCGTGTCGCCATCCGTTTCATCGGCTGTCATGTATTGTTTTCTCCTTCTTCTTATACCCGATATCTATACCAACACGCGGAAACGGGGACGCTGGACCTATTGAAAAAGACACATCGCACCGGAACCTCACATGGGAAGACAAAACTTTCGAGAGCGAAAAGCGGCCCCAATAGGTTTCTTAAACAGGCCCAGCGTCCCTCTTTTCCCCGCGAATGTAGTTCGTCCTTTCTCTCCAATCTTGCCCGTGCCATTGTGTACCACAGGAGGCATGATATGTCAAGTACTGTGTTTGCATGGGAGGAATGACAGGGGCAATATCATTACGAGCCGAGCATACAGGAATCCCAGACGTCTGCCCTGTTGTCATCTTTCACCAATTGCGGTAGAAATATTGGCGGTTCTGCGTTGCTGTTGCGAAGAGCCAGACCCGCAAGCACGGATTCTGCCCGTCAGTCACCGTTCGCCGCGGCGTTCCACGCATTCCATGCGTCCAGATTCCAGAAGATGGACACTGTACACGGCAAGGAACTGGCGAATGCCTGCCCGAAACGTGATAATGGCGGCAGCTTGGCGCGGTTTGTCTATTGCCCGACCAACGCGACGCTGTATATATGGCAGGATTGCCCGCGTGTTTTCGTCCGACACGACCGATGATGCACTTTCCACACATTGCTGCGTCTGGCGGATGGATGAACCTGCGCAATGAAAGGCGGCACCATGAAGTACTTTCTCTTTCACATGTTGTTTGGATGTCTCATGCTCGGCGGAATGGTTCAGGCCGCGGAGAATCCTTCACTGGGGCACCCCATGTGGTGTCCGAACGTCAAGGCGGACGAAGCGGACTACCACGTCGCATTCCGGGGCAGTTTTGAACTGTCCATGGATGCCGAAGTGGACGCGCGGTTCATCGGCTGTTCCTGGTTTGTGCTTTGGATGGACGGCGCGTATTTGTCCGAAGGTCCCGCCCGCTTTCCCCTCGACCACCCCGAATACCAGACCGTGCGGGTCAAACTTGGCGCGGGGAAGCATGTCCTCGCGGCGCAGGTACACCACGAGGGCGTTTTCACGCGCATGATGGAGAACCTGCCGCCCTTCTTCCAGTGCGCGGTTGGAAACGGCGGGGAAGCAGTCCCGGTGCAGTGGAAATGCAGCCGCATCGGCGGCTACGCGCAGAAACTTCGCCGCGTCAACGACCAGTTCGGCTGGGTCGAGTGGTGCGACACCCGCCAGGTACCGGCCGATTGGAAAAACGTCGCCTATGATGACGCGCCCTGGGCCGGCCCCGTGCCGCAGGACATCGCACTGGGCGAACTGAAACCGCTGGGCACGGCGCCCGTGCGCCAACTGCCGCGCACGCTCACTGCGACGGACGAGGGGCCGCTGGCCGAAGTCTACGGCTACGAGAAGGACAACCCTTCGGCGCGCTTCTTCCTGCGCGACCTGGCATGCGACAAACTCCCGCCGCAGGGCGAGTGGCGCCGCTACGACCTGGGCCGGGTGCGGCTGGGCCGTCCGCGTTTTACGCTCGACCTTCCCGCGGGCGCGGTAATCGAATTCGCCTACGCAGAGTCGCTCAGCCACGGCCGGGTGTCACCATGGATCACGCTGTCCGCCAGCGACTCGTGCAATCTCGACCATTTCGTGGCACGCGGCGGCGTGCAGGAATTCTTCCCGCTGGTGCCCAAGGGCGGACGTTTCATGGAAGTGCATGTGCTCGCGCCCCCGGACCAAATTCGTTTCCTCCACGAGGATTATGTGGAGCGCTGCTACTACGACACCCCCGAAGGCGCGTTCAGCAGCGGCGATCCACTGCTGGACCGCATCTGGCTGACCGGCGTCGAGACCCACCGCGCCTGCGCCGAGGACTCGCTCATTGACAACCCCACGCGCGAGCGCGGCCAGTGGGCGGGCGATGTGGTGGCCGTGGGCATGGACATCGCCGCGGCCGGCTACACCGACCTGCGCCTCTGCCGGCGCGGGCTCGTGCAGTGCGCCCAGTGCGCCCGCAAAGACGGCCTCATTTCCGGCCTGTGCCCCGGCGGCGGCGCCTACCTCACCACCTACGCCGCCCAGTGGGTGAGCGCCTGCCTCCACTACTGGGAACTGACCGGCGACCGCGCGCTGCTGGAAGAATTGTTTCCCTTCGCAGAGCGCAATTTCGACGCATTCCGCAATGCGCTGGGCAAGGACGGCCTGAAAGAGGAACTGGGCTGGGGCTTTGTGGACTGGGGCTACGTGCCCAACGAGGGCAAGTCCGACATGGGCGTGAACCTGCACTACTACGCCGCCCTGCGGGACATGATTCGCTGGTGTACAGCGCTGGACAAGAAGGACCGAACTGACGAATACATCCGGCAGACCCGGGAGATGAAGGCCCTGCTGGATGCATGGTTTACGACCCAACGTGAAAACGGCCAACTTCTTTGGGACAAAGTAGGCTACCACCGCGCCGTGCTGGGGCTTCGGCTGGGCTTCTTTGCGGGGGAAGAGGAGAAGGGTTGTGTCGCCTTCATCAAGCGGCACATGCTCAATTGCTTCCCGAACGACCCCGACGCGCCGCGCCTCAGCGACCCCCAGGCGGCGCAACCCCGCCTCATTACACCCTACTTCGCCCACTACGCCATGCCCGAGTTGATCAAGCGCGGCGAAGCGGACTTCGTGCTCGACCAGTACCGCAAGTGCTGGGGCTGGATGCTGGAGGAGGACCGGACCACGTGGATCGAGGTGTTCGACACCCGCTGGAGCCATTGCCACCAGTGGGCGGGATGCCCCACCTGGCAGCTTACCCGGTACATCCTGGGCCTGACCCCCCGGTTTGACCTGGGCGCGAACTGTTTTGAATGGACCCTCCATCCCGGGAGCCTCACCCAAGCCTCCGGCAAGGTTCCCATCCCGGGAACGGACGGCGGCGCGACGATGGATGTTGAATGGCACGACCACCCGGATGGAATCCGGTCTTTCACGCTTGACAGTCCCATCCCGGTCATGCTGCTCGTCGAAGGCACGGGGGAGACCCGGCGCATCGAAGTCTCAGGGAAGCGGACACTCGAGTTCGTGAAAAGCGGCTCTGGCTGGGAAGTGCGGTCCCAGTAGTGCGGCAGGCACAAGGGATTCGAGTGTCAGAAAAGAACAGGGATCGCCACGTCTTTCGGTAGTCTGAAAGGTGTGTCTGACCCGGTCTTTCGGGAGGGATCTGTCCAGATTCTGGACAGTTCGCTGCCCAGTTTCTGGACACCGTTGACCTTCCATCTTGAAGGGACCTAGAAAGCATTCAGTATTGAGAATCATAATTCATTACGATGGCGTGGGTTAGCTATGAAGAGGCGAGTGCCGTTTGACTTTGGCCCGCATTTTGCTAATTAGGGTAGGGTCATTGCGGCTTGACTCAACGATCAAAAGATGTGGTCGTCTTGGAATTATGGGCTGTACAGGTTTTCTTTTAGGAGTTTTTGCGGTATGATGACCGGCGCATTATTCGACGTGAGCCGGGAGTTTTGTGTCTGGGCGGTTCTGTTCAGGCCCGTGCCAACTCGGCGGACGGCGGTGAGCCGGTCACCAAAGGGTAGTCGGTCATGGATATGAGTCGGGACAGAAACCTGCTGTTCGGAGTATTCGCGGTTCAGTTGCGCGGCGTTCTGCCGGAGCAACTGGTGGACATTTCAGCGGCCTGGTCCAACAATCCCTCGGTTTCCGTGGCGCAGCGCATGGTTGACAAGAAGCTGCTCACGCCCGACGACCGTGCGGCGCTCGAAAGACTTGTTGACGACGCCGTCCGCGCCCACGGAGGCGATTCGGGCGAGCTGCTGGCCCTGTTCAGCGGTGAGGAGCATGTCGAGAAGCTCTTCTTTGGCAGTGGGACCTCCAGTTACCTGGACCATGTGGACACGGCCCCCATGGAGGGCAACGCGGCGGTGTTGGGCGGCCCCCAGGGCATTTCGGGCGTCAATGAGACCCCCGGCCGTTACACCCTGGTTTCCCACCACGCCAAGGGGGGGATGGGGCGGGTGCTGATAGTCCATGACGAGCACCTTGGCCGCAACATCGCCCTAAAGGAGCTGATGCCGGCCGGCACTTCCGACGGGGCGTCGGACAAGCCCACCCCCATTCGCCAGTCCGCCGCGCTTATATCGCGCTTCCTTCAGGAGGCGCGTATTACCAGCCAGCTTGAACACCCCGCCATTGTTCCGGTCTACGAGCTTGGCCGCCGTGGGGACGGCACCCTTTACTACACCATGCGGCTGGTGCGCGGCAAGACTTTCGCCGCCGCGCTCCGCGAGTGCGGGGGGCTGGACGCGCGCCTTGCGCTGCTCTCAAATTTCGTCAGCCTGTGCCAGGCCATCGCCTATGCGCACAGCCGCGGCATCATCCACCGCGACATCAAGCCGGCAAACGTCATGCTGGGACAGTTCGGCGAGACGGTCGTCCTCGACTGGGGTTTGGCCAAACTGCGCGGCTCCGAGGACATCCATGTCGAGGACATCAGGGAGGCCCTCAGCTCGTTTGAGCAGGGCGGCGACACGCCGGAGCCGATGACCGCCTACGGACGCGCGCTGGGCACGCCGCACTACATGCCGCCGGAGCAGGCCGCCGGACAGATTGAGCTCATTGACGAGCGGTCTGATGTCTATTCCCTGGGCGCGGTGCTGTACGAAATGCTCACCGGGACCACCCCCCATTCAGGCAGAACCACCCGCGAGATCATTGAGAAAGTCCTGCACGAGGCGCCCACGCCCGTGCTTCAGGCGGTCCCCGATGCGCCCCCCGAACTGGCCGTCATCTGCGAAAAGGCGCTGAAAAGGGATGCGGCCGACCGTTACCAGACGGCGGCCGAACTGGCCGCCGAGGTGGAGCGGTTTGTCCAGGGCAGCCTGGTGCGCTCCTACCGCTACTCGCTGCGCCAGATTCTCGCCCACCACTACGCCAAGCACCGCGCCCTGGTGAACACAGTCCTGGCCTGCGCCGTTGTGCTGCTGGTCATGGGGATCGCCTCGTACGTCAGCATCCTCAACGCGCGCAACCGCGAACATGAGCAGCGGCTCGCCGCAGAGACCGCCCGGCAGAACGAAAGCGTCGCGCGGGCTGACGCCGAACGCAAAACCTACCAGTCCCAGATCCGTCTGGCGCAGGCCCATATCGCGGGGAGGGACTATGAGCGGGCCACGGAAACGCCTTGGGAGATGGCCGAGAAGGAGCGCGGC
>CALDSM010000285.1 GCA_937923585.1 uncultured bacterium | reverse complement strand
TACGAGATCTGATCGTGACTGGAGTTCAGACGTGTGCTCTTCCGATCTGGTGGAGTCCGACCACTACCACTATCCGCAGAGGCCCCGCTATGCCGCCAATTACCTGAACACCTATCTGAAGAACATGGCCGACCAGGTGGAAGTCTACTACCAGGCGGTGGAAAAGCAGATCACCCTGTTTCGGCGCCTCGACGAGACGTCCGCCGCCACCGCGAATTTCGACGGCTATGACCCATATGGCACCGGTTCCATTACATCGGTCTTCTACACCGACGAGAATCACACCCTGTTTGACGCGCAGAGCTTCGCCGCAGGGGCGCAGGACCAGGATGGCGGGACCATGATCTGGGTTCAGATGTTCTCGTATTTCTATCTGTACAACTGGGGCAACTTCCCCGCCACCAACCTGAGCGGGCCGGGCAAAGACGCGCTCAAGCTGCGCAACATCGCCACAGGGCAGATTTACACCCCGCAGACGGCGGCCTTCCATTTCTACGACCAGACACCCTGGTTCCCGGCCCTTGTCATCAACCCGGGTGCGGGCGACAAGACGACCCAGGTCGGCCGGTATGACTTTGGGACGCTGCCGCCGGGGCGGTACCAGCTCACCAGCGATTTCAACAACGCCTTTCCGCACACGCCCAAGAAGCCGTTGCCCAAGACCTATCTCGATTTCGTTATTAACGTGGACGCATCCAACCCGATCCACAACATGCTGATTCTCTTCGGAGGCCAGTCGCTCAACTTCGGATAACGGCGCGGACGGCGGGCATGCCGCCGTCGTTACAGTGCCGGCTCGATCAGCCAGTGGTCGCCCTTGTTCTCCACGCGCATCCCCGACGGGGTAACGCCCTTTTCGAGGGCGAAGATGCCGCCGGACCAGGGGGAGCGGACGATGGGATCCTTGCCGGTTTCGCTTACAATCTCGATGCTGCGCACCACCCCGTCCACCATTTCGGCGGAAACAACAAAGGCGCCCATGGCGCGGAGCCGGTGGAATTTTGCGTTTTTCCAGGTGTCTGGGACGGCGGGGAACACCTCGATGGCGCCGGTGTGGCTCTGAAGGAGCATTTCCTGCAATCCGGCGGCGGCGGCGAAATTGCCCTCCAGCGTGAAGGGGCGGTAGGTGTAGTTGCTGAGGCCCTTGCCGCTCTGGTCGCCGTTGCAGTGGAAACCATTGCGCAGCACAAAAGCGTTTGCGAAGGTGTCGAGCGCCTTTTCGGCCTTCACGCCGTCATGGTTGCGCGCGGCAAGGTTGGCCAGCCAGGCGAAACTGTAGCCGCACCACTGGCCGGAACCGAGCCGGTCGAGTTCATTGAGCGAGGCGACGATGGTGATCTTGCAGTTCTCCCCCTGGGACGTGTCAATCAGTCCCAGCGGGTGGATGGCCATGAGGTGCGAGAAGTGGCGGTGCGAGTCCTTGAGTGGGTAATTGGGCGCAACCAGCAGTCCGCCGTCGTCGCCGAGGGCAAAGCCCGGCAGTTCGTCCAGAATGGCGCGCCAGTGCGCCGCCTCGTCGGGTGCCTTCATTTCGTCCGCCAATTCGGCCGTGGCGCCAAAGAGCCAGCGGTACAGCGCGAGGTCGTAGTTGGTTATGGCCGGGAACCATGCGTCGGGCTTGTTGTCGTTGATTTCGGGCGAGGAACTGAGCGGCAGCGTGCGCTTGCCGTTGGCGTCGCGCTCGCTGGTGACGCTGTCGGCGAAGGTGGCGCAGTCGCGCAGCCACGGGTAGGCCCGCTGCTCCAGGAAGGTGCGGTCCTGGCTGTATTTCCAGTGCAGGTAGAAATGGTGGGCGAGCCATGCGGCGGTGGTGGATGAGTGGGTGTACTGGCGCCAGCCGCCGATTTGGTTCTGCTTGAGGTCAGCCGTCATGGGCACGTTGAGCCCGGGCATTTCAAAGAACCGTTTGGTCCAGTCGCGGGCGTTCTCCCGCGTGTCCCACAGCCAGTTGAGGTAGCCCAGGCCCGGTTCGAGCCGGTTGCCGCTGTAGCAGGGCCAGTAGCTGAGCTGCGTGTTCAGGTCGTGGTGGTAGTCGCCCTTCCAGGGCGGCAGTCTGCCATCGTCGGCCGTCCAGGGCCCCTGGAGCGTGATGGGCGGCGTGTCGCGCCGCGCGGCCGCGCCGAACTTGTAGGTGTCCAGGTACCACTGCCGCTGGACGGCGGCATTGGGCACTTCGAGCCAGGTGTCGCCCCACCACTTGCGCCACCACGCCTGGTGCGAGGCGCGCAGCGTTTCTATGTTCTCCAAACCGCCGCGCGCGCGCTTCTCCGCCAGCGCCATCGGGTTGGCGTCCTCATTCGTCGTGGCGATGGACCACGCCGCCTGCCAGGCATCCTTGTCCGCGACCTTCTTCCACACGAGGAACACCGCCCAGCGGAATCCGCCCCAGCCTTCCTGTTCGTACGACTGGAAATCGGTGCCTTCCACGGTCTTCGGCGCGGGATAGCCCAACTGCCTCAGGTCACCCGCCGAAATGGCGGGCTCGCCCTTGCCCGGTTCCATCCCGGCAAAGGCGGGCGCGGCCAGTTTGATCGTCGGTAGTGCTCCTGACAGTTCGATGAATCCCACCGGGTCGGTCGCGTGAATCCAGACGGACACGGACTCATTCGCGGCGGGGTCGCCGCATTTCGCCTCCGCCTTGGCCAAATCGAGACTGGCCGGAACAGCGTTCCAGCCGTCGTGGAAAGTCAGTTCAATGCGGCCCGCAGGAATCTTGGTGGGTGCCGGGCGGTTGTACGGGTTGTCGTACATGTCCAGCAGTTCCTTGACCTTCCCGGCCTTCTCCCACTCGCGCATGGTCTTGTATTTGTAGTCCGGCCCGTGAAATTCGGGCACGGGCCGCAAGTCCCACAGGTCCGTGCGGTCCAGCGAAATCTTCAGCGGCTTACCGTCGCCCCAGACCAGCCCGCCCAGCAGGCCGTTGCCCAGCGGCATCGCCTCGTCCCACACCATGGCGGGCTTGTCATAGTGCAGTCCCATCGCCGCCGTCGGCTGTGCCTCCTGCGCCAACGTCGAGGCCGTCACCGCCGCCAATAAACATAGGGTCATCATTGTGGGTTTCTCCGGATTGTGCCCCAAAGTATCCACAATACCGGAGAACGGCGCAAAACAGTGCATCCTTACGTCGGCACCGTATCGCAGGCGTCCCGCCTGCCTCGTTCTTGCCTGCGGCCCAAGACGACGATGGAAGAAGCCGAGGCAGGGGTACGCCTGCGATACGAGAACCGGGCCGCCGGTTGTGGCATGGTCTCCGGACCACGCCACAACGAGCACACCAAGCGAAGCGGCACGCGGCGCGCAAAGCAGAGGGGAACGCACCGGCCGAGATGCGGTAAAATAGGGGCTACGGACGGGGCGAGGGGGCCGGCAACACATGCACATCAAACGCGCCACCATACATACCCTGGGCTGCCGTCTGAACCAGGCGGAAAGCGGGCTGATCGCGGATCAGCTCGCGGCGGCGGGCTATGTCATCGCACCGTGGGGCGAAGCGGCTGATTTGGGCATCATCCACACCTGCACGGTGACGCGGGAGGCGGACGCAAAATCGCGGCAGATGACCCGCCACTTCATCCGGGCCAATCCGGGCGCGCGGACGGTGGTCATCGGGTGCTATGCGGAAACAGGCGCGGATGCGCTGGCGCGCATTCCCGGCGTGGACCTGATCCTGGGCAACCGCGACAAGCTGGACTTGGCGCGGCATCTGGCCGCGCTGGATGCGGGCGGGCCAAAGCAGGTGTGCGCGCGCGGTGGCCGGGAACCGTTCACCGTCCCGTGGGTGGCCGACGCACCGCCCGTCGCGCGGCGCATGAACCTCAAGATTCAGGACGGCTGCGATTTCATGTGCAGCTTCTGCGCCATTCCCTTCGCGCGCGGCCGGTCGCGGTCGCGCGAATTGGACGACCTGGTTGCCGAGGCGCGGTGTCTCGTAGGGCGGGGTGCCATGGAGATTGTGCTGTCGGGCGTCAATGTTGGTGATTACGCTTTTGAGCAGAAGACGCTGCTCGACGTGGTGGATGCCCTCAACGGGATTGATGACCTCGTGCGGGTGCGCCTGGCTTCGGTTGAATTGACCACGATACCCGAGGGAATTCTGACGCGTATGGCGGATCCGAATCATCGGCTGGTGCCGCATCTGCATGTGCCGATGCAGTCCGGGTCCGACCGCATCCTGGCGGCCATGCGCCGCAACTATACCCGGGCGGACTATCTCGCGGCGGTCAACCGCGCAGCGGAAGCCGTGCCCGGCCTCGGCATCGGCGCGGACATCCTGGTCGGTTTCCCCGGCGAGACGGACGCCGATTTCGGGGACACATTTGCGCTGCTGCGCGACAGCGCCGTGTGTTTCACGCATGTGTTCAAGTATTCTGAACGGCGCGGCTCGGCGGCGTCGCGCCTGCCGGAGAAAACGGACTCCGCCGCCGCTTCGGCCCGCAGCGAGCGCCTGCGCGAACTGGGCGCGTCGAAACTGCGCACCTTTCAGGAACGCCACCTGGGCTGCACGCTGGAAGTGCTGTTCGAGGACCGCCACGGCGGCGCATGGCGCGGCCACACCGGGAATTACCTGGAAGTTGCCGCACGTTCCGGTGAAGACCTGACCAACCGGCTGTGCCGGGTGGCTGTTGACGGAATTGACGGAGAATTGCTGACTGGAACGTTGGCAGACTAGAACATACTTGAACCGCTGAAGACCAAGGAGTCCGTCATTGCGAGCGCAGCGAAGCAATCTCTTGCTCGCCGGCGCTCCGGTAACACGAGATTGCTTCGCTGCGCTCGCAATGACGGTGCTTCCCCTGTGACAAGGACACATGCATCATGGCCATTGCCCCGGAAACATTGCTGAAGGAAGAAGCGCTGAAGGAGATCCTGCGCGGGTACGGCTCGCTCGTTGTCGCCTACTCGGGCGGCGTGGACTCGACCTACCTCGCCGACGTGGCGGCGGAGACACTGGGCGAGGCGGCGCACCTGGTCATCGCCGACTCGCCGAGCATTCCGCGGGGTGAATTGGGCGCTGCGCTGCGGCTCGCGCGCGACCGCGGCTGGCACATCGAGGTGGTGCAGACGACCGAGTTTGAGAACGAAGCCTACCTGCGCAACGACGGCATGCGCTGCTATTACTGCAAGGGCCAGTTGTTTGAGACCATCGAGCGGTATGCGGGCGAGCACGGCATCGCGCACATGGCGCACGGCGAACTGGCCGACGACGCGCAGGACACCACGCGGGTCGGCGTGCGCGCCGCCCATGAACGCGGCGCGGTGACACCGCTGGCCGATGCGGGGCTGGTCAAGGAGGAGGTGCGTGAGCTGAGCAGGCTGCGGCATCTGCCCACCTGGGACAAGCCCTCCTTCGCGTGCCTGGCCTCGCGCTTTCCCAAGGGCACCCGGCTGACGCCGGAGGACGTGCGCCTTGTCGAGGAAGCCGAAGAGGTGCTGCGTTCCATGGGATTCCGCCAGTACCGCGTGCGGCACCACGGCGACCTGTGCCGCATCGAAATTGAGTCCGCCGACTTCGCGCGAATCGTTGATCCGGCGGTGCGCCTGGAGGTGGTGCAGCGTCTGCGCGCGCTCGGCTACCGGCACGTAAGCCTCGATCTGGCCGGCTACCGCACCGGCAGCACCGCATAGGGAACGAGTGCCCCCGGCTCTCTTGCGCATGGGAGACGCAGGCAGCGGTGCGCAAGCGCCGTGAGGATGCGGATTCATGCTTGTCGCAAGAATGCTTCACAAAGCCCGGCGGGCTTTGCGCAGCCACAAGGGTAAAAAGGGCCGGTTTCGACTGCTGGTGTTCTGGTTCGCGACGGGGCGAATCGGCAATTGGACCGTGACGGCGGCGTACCCTCAAGAAGGACTGCCTCTTCTTCTCTTTGCGACGGCCAAACAGACAGCCAGCGTGAAGACGCCCAGAAACGCCGCCACTGTCACCGCATCCACCAGGTCATTGTTGAGGTCCCAGCCCGTGGCAGCTTGAATCAGGAATTTGATGTAAGAACGCGGCATTTCGGGGCAGCCGAGCCGCTGCCGAACAATCCAGTGCCAGTCGGTGCAGAAACAGTAGCCGAAGCCGTAAAAGAGACCCAGACCGAACCATGAAAGGGCCGTCAGCACCAGCGCCGCGAGATGGACGTTCCGAGCCTTCCCCCAAATCCATCCAAACAGCACAAACAGGATGAAGGCCGTGTGAAACACGAAGAATAAGATGTTTAGAAATGGGTCCATAAGTCCGCCTTATTCTGGGAAATCAAGGGACGTGTTGCTTTCCTTGTGCGGCCGCAAATCGCGGAAACCGGGTCCACGGCCTTCCTCTTCTCATGGTTTACGTCCTGCCACCGCCGTCAGGTTGCCCAAGGCGGGACCCATGAGGAACAGATCGGTTAATCTGCCCTTGAGCCCGTTGCCTGCCGCACTCGATGGTCAACTGCCCATCGCGGCTTTCGTACGACGTGGTAAACACACTTGTATCCAGACTGGCTGTGATCGTAATGCACGGTCTTCGAATCTTGATTGCACAGCTTAAGTTGCAGGTTGCCCCGCAGTGTTTTCAGAGAGAACCCGAACAGCCAATTGTGAACCCGCATCGCTCACAGGCAGTGGGCTGCGGGCTGCGGCACCAGTAAACGCTCTTATCGCCCTTTGTGCAAACGGAGTGCAAGGCATTACTGAAACTGCCGGATTTCACTCTCGGCCAATTTGCAGGACCAGTGGTGCAACCGGCCGCAAGTTTCAGGACTTCCGTGTTTGGCACCCGCAAGTCAACTGAACCGCCTTGGTTCGGCTCCGGCAGAAACGTATGCCCGTATCCTGCGGCGCCAAAGGCCTCCATCCCCGCACCGTCACAGCCGGTGCTCTCAGGAAGGATCACAAGGGACGCGTAGAGAAAAACGTTGTTGTACTGCGCCACGGACGGGGTCGGGATCCGCTATTTCTCCAGCCACTTTTCCACAAACTCCCGGCGCTGGCCGGGGGATGACTGCGCGAGCGCGCTCTTTCCGTCTATCTTGTTGGATTTTCCGGTCACCTTGTTCAGGGCGACCGCCAGACGAACCGTCACGTAGGGTTCAGATTCTTTCTCAAACAGTCTCACCAGTGTCCGGATATCCTTTCTCTCCGCCACAGAGGCCAATCCGTACGCGGCACGGTTGCGCACCTCCTTGGGGGTGTTTCCCTTCAGCAGCGTGAAGAAGGTCTTCTTGGAAAGCTTGGCGGGGGCATGGAATTGGAGTGCGCCGACCAGGGACACGCGCGCCTTGGCGTCCAGCCGTTCATCGCCCACCTTCTTGGCCGCATCCTTCGCGAGGCGCTCCGGCAGCATGATCTCGAGGGCGCGAGCCAGTTCGCGAACCACCTGCGGGTCGTTGTCCTCCAGCCCCTTCATGCAGGCATCCGCCGCATCGGGGCTGCCGGTGCGGCGCACGGCCGTGGCCGCGGCGCGTTTTACGGCCGGATCGGGATTGGTGAGATATCCGGCCAGTTTCTGCGCCGCGGGGGTGTACACCATCGCGCCGAGTTCTTCAATGGCCGCAACGAGTTCCGCGCCCGTCCTGCCTTCCAGCGCCGCCAGCGCCGCCTTCGGCACCGCCTCGTCGCGCCAGATAATCTGATGGTCCACCTCGATGAAGCCCTTTGCCGCCGTGTCCACGGCGAAGGTGCGGTGTTCTATCCGGTCATCCCGGCAGAAGAACACCGTATACGTGGGTTTGCTTTGGGTTTCGGGGTTGTCAGTCACGGCGGACCACCAGTCGGGGTAATTGGCATTGATGTCGCCGCCCTGAACGATATAAGTGGTGCCGTGCGCGTCGTCACGCCTGTTGTCGCGGATTGGCCATGAACGCTCGTAAATATGGGTATGTCCGACAAGATGGACCGGCACGTTGTACTTGTCCAGAATCGCGCGGATGTTCCTGAACGACGCGCCGTCCTCCTTGCGGGCGTCTTCCGGACCGAAATATCCCGTGAAGTAGATCGGGTTGTGGAAGACGACAAAACTGTACT
>CALDSM010000284.1 GCA_937923585.1 uncultured bacterium | reverse complement strand
ACGAGATCTGATCGTGACTGGAGTTCAGACGTGTGCTCTTCCGATCTCCTGTTCTCCGTGGCGGAAGCCGGGACCAGCGCCATGCTCCGCCACTACTCGCGGGCGCAGGAGGAGGGGGCCGACCGGTTCGGGGCGCGGCTCGTGTTCGAGACCTTTGGCTCCGCCGAGGGAGCGGACAAACTCTTCAAACTGCTTCGTGATTTGGAGGGCATGCCCAATTGGGCCTACATGCTCACCACCCACCCCGACCCGGACCGCCGAATCCGCGCCATTCGCGAGACTGTGGAATCGTTGCGGAAACCGTGAGGCACCAGCCGATGGCAATGCCCCGTGCCAGGCATTTTTTGACTGCGGTGGCCACGCCGCCGCTTTCTCTTGCGAAGTCCAAGCATCGGCCGAGCTACAGCGGTGAAAAGGCGGCGGCATGGCCACCGCAGTCAAAAAAGGGCGCTTTTTCATGAAACCACCGGCAAGGACCAACGCTCCCAGGGTGCCTCTTTTATCTTTGGAAATACTGAATAAAAATACAGTATAATTCCCTTGGGAACTGGTGACGGCGGAGGCGGGAATGGGTGTCGGCGATGGTGCATTTGCAGGTACATAGCCATTATTCACTGTGCTCGGGCACGGCTTCGCCGCGGCAGTTGGTGGCGCGGGCCGTGGAATACGGCATGGGCGCGCTCGCACTTACGGATACAGACGGCCTGTATGGCGTGATTCCCTTTTACAAGGCGGCGCGCGAGGCCGGGGTGCGTCCGCTACTCGGCGCGCAACTGGGACAATGCACGGTGCTGGCACGGGATCGGGAGGGCTATGCGCAGTTGTGTACGCTGGTCACGGCCATCCATTTGGGAACCGCCGACCGGGAACGTCCGGTCCAATGGCCGGACAGCGGCCTCGATCTGTCGCGGTTGTTCGTGATGTCCGGCGATGTACCCACACTGGAGGCGCTGCGCCGCACGGGCCTGTCCGTGCTGGCGGCTGTGGAGCATTACGGCGGGGCGGCCTCGCACCGGCGCGCGGAGGCGATGGTGACGCGCGTGCGGCGCATGGGCATCCCGCCGGTGGCGGCGGCACCGGTGCATTTCCTTGACCCGGCCCATTGCGCCGCGCACCGGGTGCTGTCGGCCATCCGCTGCAACACCACGGTGGATGCGCTGGAACCGGCGGACACGGCGCCGCCGGAGGCGTGGTTTCGGTCACCGCGCGACATGGAGCGGCTCTTTGCGGCATGGCCCGAAACGCTGGACAATGCACTGTGGGTGGCCGAGGAATGCGATGTGGAACTGCCGCTGGGCAGGCCGCTCTTTCCGGACATGCCGCTGCCGGAGGGGGAAAGCGCGTTTTCCTGGCTGTGGAAACAGACCTTCGAGGGGTTGCAGCGGCGCTATCAGCCGCTTTCCCCCGCCGTGCTGGACCGGGTTCACAACGAGCTGGGCGTCATCCATGATCTTGGCTTTGCCCCCTATTTTCTCATCGTGGCGGACATTGTGCGCTTTGCGAAGGCGCATGACATCCCCGTGGTGGGCCGGGGGTCGGCGGGGAACAGTGTGGTGGCCTATGCGCTGGGCATCACCCGCGTGGACCCGTTCAAGTACGGCCTCTACTTCGAGCGCTTTCTCAACCGATCACGCAGTGACTGCCCCGACATTGACCTGGACCTGTGCTGGCGGCGGCGCGACGAGGTCATTGACTATGTGTACCGCACCTATGGCGCGGACCATGTGGCCATGATCGCCACCACCAACACCTTCGGCGCGCGGTCGGCCGTGCGCGAGGTGGCCAAGGCCGCGGGCGTGACCGGACGGGAGATCGAACGCATCACCCGCGTGCTCCCCCACTACGGGGCGGGCGACATCCGCGCGCTGGCGGAGCGGGTGCCGGAATGCCGGGGCATCCGGCTGAACGAGGAGCCGCTGAAAAGCATCCTGGCCACCTGCGAGTTCATTGACGGGTTCCCGCGCCATCTGTCCATCCATGCCGGGGGGCTGGTCATTGCACCCGAACCGCTCACCCGGTTTGTGCCGCTCCAGCGCGCGGCCAAGGGCATTGTCATCACCCAGTACGACATGCATCCCGTCGAGGAACTGGGGCTGGTTAAGATGGACCTGCTCGGCCACCGGTCACTCAGTGTCATTTATGACACGGTGGGGGGCATCCGCGAGAACCGGGGCGTTGCGGTGGATGTGGAGCGCCTGCCCGACCCGGACCCGCTCACGGCGGAACTGCTCCGCACCGGCAACACCGTTGGCTGTTTCCAGATCGAGTCGCCCGCCATGCGCGGGCTGCTGCGCAAGATGGGTGCGGACGACACCCGCACGCTGGTGCAGGCCATCGCGCTGGTGCGGCCCGGCGCGTCTGGCAGCGGCATGAAGCAACATTTCATTGACCGCCATCACGGGCGCGAGGCGGTCGAGTACCTCCACCCCACTCTGGAGAAAGTGCTCGGCGACACCTACGGTGTCATGATCTATCAGGAAGACGTGCTCAAGGTGGCCCATGCCGTGGCGGGCATGGACCTGGCCGAGGCGGACGCGCTCCGCCGCGCCATGAGCAAAAAGCGCGGTCCCCGTGAGATGGCCCGCCACATGAAAGGGTTCGTGGAAAAGGCGGTGGCGAAGGGTGTGCCCGACGACACCGCCCGCCAGATCTGGGAACTCATCGCCAACTTCGCCTCTTACGCCTACTGCAAGGCCCATGCCGCCACCTACGGCGAACTGGCCTACCAATGCGCCTGGCTCAAGGCCCATTTCCCCGCCGAGTTCTTTGCCGCCGTGCTGGCCAATCAGGGGGGCTTCTACAGGCCCGCCGTCTATCTGGAGGAAGCCCATCAGTGCGGTGCGCAAACACTCACGGCAGACATAAATAAAAGCAAACAAATGCATTCGGTTGAAAGGGGCGGCATGCGACTTGGACTTTGCGCGATCA
>CALDSM010000283.1 GCA_937923585.1 uncultured bacterium | reverse complement strand
TCTCGACGTACATGGCGCAGAAGGCGCAGCGGTTGTGGCTGCATCCAACGGTGAGCTGGATGAGCAGGCTGTCCGACTCGCTTGGCGGGCGGTATATGCGGCCTTCGAATCGCATGGACTCGCTCCTGGTGAAATGGGATTTGTCTACGGTGAGAGTGTAGCAGATTCATGGACGATATGGACCGGATGGACTGGACGGCCGATGTGGACAAGCAGCATGGCGCGCGGGCGTTTGACAACGAGGCGCGAACAACCGAAAATGAACCCTGACGCTCAACTGTTAGAGGAAAAGTCATGAAAAGAGAGACACCATTGGTGGCGCTGCTGCTGACCGGCCTTGTCGTGCTGGGCGTGCCGGCATGGGCCGCTTCTTCGGAAGGCGTTTATGAGGTGACTCATTACGGTGCCGTGGCAAACGACGGAAAGACGGACATTGCTGCCATACAGGAGGCCATTGATGTCTGCGCGGCGCATGGCGGCGGCGTAGTGTCTTTTCCGCCGGGAGCCTACGTGACGGGCACCGTATATCTGAAGAACCATGTGCATTTGCGGGTGGAGCAGGGCGCGACGCTGCTGGGCAGCACGAGCCTGGCCGACTACCCCGTGAATATCTGCAAATACCCGTCACGCAGCGACGCCTACACGGCCCGCGCCCTCATCTGGGGCGAGGGGCTGGAGGATGTCGGCATCACCGGCCTGGGAACCATTGACGGGCAGGGCTCCGCTTTCACAGGCAGAAAGGCCGACGAGGACGACATGGCCGAGGCCAAGAAGGTCCTCGCCAAAGAAGGCAGGCACCTGCCGGAGCCGCACTACTTCGCGCGGCCCTATCTTATCCGGTTGGTCAGCTGCCGCGACGTGCTCGTTGAGAATGTCACGATGCGCAGTTCGGCCATGTGGATGCAGCATTATCTTGACTGCGACTTCCTCACCGTGCGCGGCATCAACGTCTTCAACCACGGCTGCGCGAACAACGACATGATTGACATTGACGGGTGCCGCAACGCGGTCGTGTCCGACTGCGTGGGCGACTCGGACGACGACGCGCTGACGCTCAAGAGCACCGGCGCAAAGCCCACGGAGCATGTCGTCATTTCCAACTGCATTCTCAGGTCGCACTGCAATGCCCTCAAGATGGGCACCGAGTCCGCGGGCGGCTTCAGGGATATCGCCGTCAGCAACTGCGTGATACAGCGCTCCTCCGTGACTTCCGGCGACCACGCCGGCAGGTTCGAGGGGCTGGCCGGCATTGCGCTGGAAATCGTGGACGGCGGCACGCTGGAGCGCGTGGCGATCTCCAACATGGTCATCGAGGGAACCAACGCGCCCATATTCATGCGCCTGGGCAACCGCGCCCGCGCGGCCAGGCCCGGCGACCCCGCTCCGCCCGTCGGGGCGTTCCGCAACGTGTCCGTCAGCAACGTGGTGGCCACCGGTGCGGGCGGAATGGGATGCGCGATTGCCGGGATTCCGGGACACCCCATACAGGATGTGACGCTGTCCAATATCCGCATCCGCGCTGTCGGGGACGAAAGGACCAGGGAACTTGCGGATGTGCCCGAGAACGAGGGCAAGTATCCCGAGTGCGTGATGTTCGAAACGCTGCCGGCCTACGGCTTCTATTTCCGCCACGCACAGGGTTTGCGCGTGCAGGGACTCGACCTGACCTACGAAAAGCCGGACCAGCGCCCGGCCATCGTCTGCGACGATGTGGCCAATTTCCGCCTTCAAGACATGCAGGCCGAGGCCGAACCCGGTGCGGCAATGCAGGTCCTGCTGAAAGACACGAAGGACGCACTTATTACGGGATGTACCTCAGCCAAGGTGGAGGCGTTTGTCACGGAAGCGGGGAACTGCGAAGACATCCGGTTGCTGAACAACGATGTTGTGCAGGCAAAGACGGAGCGGGCAAAGCAGTGAATTTGCCGCGTGTGAAAAGCGACTTCGGGCACAAGGTCGCCGAGACGGAGACGTTACCCACCGCAGGCCTTTCGCCGACCCTGTCCTTCGCACCGTCACCGTGGTGCGCAGGCCGCAGCATGGGGTCACCGGGAAGGACCGGGCTACTTGCCTGAGGATTTGCTCCCGCTGTTATTGGCGCTCGCGTCCCTCGATTTGAAATCGTAACCGGCTTCGCCAGGATCAATGAGCGGAGGGGAGCACTTGCAGGACACCTTGTACTCTCTGCAATTCAGAACTTTGCCGTCCTTGACATCAGGATTTTCGCGCTGGAGGGCAGTCTTGATTCGCGCCCGCTCATCCGGAGTGGTCACCTCCGTCAGCATAAGCGATGCACATAGATCGGCTACATTCACTTCTGGCTCTGGGTTTCCGTCTCTTCCGTCTGCCCAAGACTTACACACCGTTGTGGTGGCTTGATATCCGGTTTCCGCAAGAGTGTCGTCCACAAGCGTAAAGAGAGTCACTATCTCAGTATAAGATTCTGTAACCAGCAGTTCCGAACTGTTCCCCCCATGGTCCAGGGTAATAGCCGTCTCTGGCAGTTTCGCTTTCTCCACTTGTCTGTCCCGTCTGGTCACATGGCGCGATATTCTCGGCTTTCCCTTCTTGTCATTTGGCTCAACCTCGAATTGTATTGAGCCCTCTGAACGACAATCCGCCCCGAATTGAACCACCCTATTTACGGCGTTGGCCAGTAGCACACGGGTCTGTGAACCCTCAATGAGAACGACAATATACCCTTCTTTTGACCAAACACCGCTTCCCCCGGTAGATGTTGTATCCCATGACACCCCGAGGAGTTTGTCCTTCACCAACCACGTGCAACGGATACCGGTTTCGGCATCCGGGTCAATTAATGCCCCGGCCCACTCATATGAGTCCTCCTGCATAACGGGAATATGCACGGCAGGGACGTTCAGCACTACCTCGGTGACCCATGTTTCGGCACCCTTGCTTTCCTCCGCGAACTCAGAAGGCTTTCTGTCACATTTGGTTATGCGGTACTCCGACGCGGTAAGAGGAATTCCGAGTTTCCCATTTTGCACACCCCCCTCTGCGAAGATAGGTGACATCGTGAGGGCACAGACAGGCAGTATAATCGCGCACATAATGAAAAGTTCTTGCGTGACCTTCATTCTGCCATTTTCCTTCCAATTAGTCCCCACGACTCTGTCCCTATTCCGTTTTTTGCGGCGGTGCGCTTCCGCTCTATTTGGCACCCGCCAGTGACAGTATCGTCCCCGCGATGTGGCGAATGCCGTTGTCTTGGTTGAAGTAATAGACCGCGAGATACTTGCCGTCGGCCATGGGGGTCACCCAGGGATATCCCAAATCGCCGCTGCCGCCGTCGTCGCGGAGGACCGTTTCCTTGGCGGTGGCGAAGTCGGTGCATTCTGCGTCGAGGACGCGGGCGCGGATGCCGAAGGGTTCATGGCGGTAGCCGTAGACCAGCAGCACACGGCCGTCGGCGAGCGTGGTGGCGCAGTGGGGATGTCCCTGGAACCCGGCGTCTTTCCAGGGCTCAAAGGATTTTCCACCGTCCCTGGAGCGGGCAACGACGGTGTGGTCGTCGAAATTGGCGGTGCGGAGGAAGGCAATGAGATCGCCGCCCTTGGTCTCATACAGGGAAGTTTCGTTGAAGGTCACTTTCTCGTCCTGCGCGATGGGACAGCGGTACTCCCAGGTAAGCCCGCCGTCTTTGGAGGCCATGAGATGGACTTCCGTGCGGCGCGGTTCCACCTGGGCCTGCGAGGCGACCGCCCAGTACAGCGTGCCGTCGCGGCCCTGGCACATGGCGCCGCGGTTGTAGGCGGGGCAGGGTTCCTTGAACACGGAGGAGGTCACGCTGACCGGCACGGGCGGCGGGATGATGGGGCCTTTCCACGTCTGGCCGCCGTCGGTCGAGCGAACCAGGTAACCGCCCATGAACACGAAGTCGCCGTGGCGCAGTGTCTCGGGGTACTTGGAGGCCGCATCGCCGCGCAGCAGCGCCCAGCCGTAACTGCTGCACACAATGGCGCCGTCGCGCAGTTGGACCATGCAGGGGTCCTGTGACCCGCCGAAGGGATGGGCGAAAATCAGTTCCGGCTCGGTGGTCCAGGTGACGCTGTTGTCCTTGGACCGCACCAGCACGAGATAACTGTTGGGGTCGGTGTGGTTGGTGTTGGCCTCGCCGAAGATACGGCGCTCCGGCGCGCGGCGAAAGGCCACGATGAGTTCGCCGTCGGGTCTGCAAACGATGGAGTGAAAGGAACTGTAGATCCGGTCATCCTTGTAGATGACCAGGTCCTTTTCCTTGACCAGGTCCTGGGCGTAAAGAAGGGCCGGCTGGATGAGCACGGCCAGCAGGATTCCGAACAGGAAGCGATGCGAATTCATGGTAACCTCCGTGGTGCCTTGCGGCCCGATTGTGCATGACAGTATAGACAAGGAACCAGGAGACAACCAATAGGAGGATCGGAATGTGCCGCTTGCCAATGGAAGTAGTATAATCCAAAATTCGCGGACAAAGAGGAGCATTTCCATGAAAATCAGGGTTGTCGGTATTGTTGCAGTGTGCTGCGTGCTGGCGCTGCTGGCGGGCTGTTCGCAGCCGCAGGGCGGGGGAACGGCTGCCCCGGCCAAGGACGCCAAGGGCGGACGGCTCTTCGGCGTGTCCTACCAGACCATGAACAACCCCTTCTTCGTCGAACTGAACGAGGGGATGAAACAGGTCATTGAGGCGCACGGCGACCGGCTGGTCACGCTGGACGCGCAGTTCAACAGCCTCAAGCAGAAGAACGACATTTCCGACCTGGTGTTGCAGGGCGCGACGGCCATCTTCCTCAACCCGGTCAACTGGGAGGGCGTCACGGGCAGCCTGGTGCAGGCGAAGCAGAAGAACATTCCGGTGGTGGTGGTGGATGCGCCCGTGAAGGACGCCGACCTGGTCCTGTGCCAGGTGGCCTCGGACAACATCGAGGCGGGACGGCTTGCCGCACGCGCCCTGGCCGAAGCCCGGCCGGAGTCCAAGGTGGTCGTCCTGCACCACTCCGTGAACAAGGCATGCATTGATCGCGTGGACGGGTTCAGGGAGGAGGCCGCGAAGCATCCCGGTCTCACCATTCTGGACACGCAGGAGGGCAAAGGCACGACGGAGCTCGCGCTGCCGGTCATGCGCGATCTGCTGGCGCGTTTTCCCGAATGCAACGCCGTCTTCCCCATCAACGACCCGAGTGCGCTCGGCGCGATCTCGGCCATCGAGTCGGCGGGCAAACTCGGCCAGGTGCTGGTCGTCACCGTGGACGGCTCGAAAGAGGGTGTTGCGGCGATTAAGGCGGGCAAACTGCTGACCACCTCGGCGCAGTTTCCGCGCGAAATCGGGCGCATCTCGGCGGAGAAGGTCTACGAGCACCTCGACGGCAAGCCGGTCGAAAAGGAAGTGAAGATTCCGGTGGAACTGGTCACCAGGGACAATGCCGACTCCTTCCTGGCCGGGAAGGACAAGGGCCCGGCGAAGTGAGTTCTGCCGTTGCCGCGGCCGCCGCGCCGCTGCTGGCCCTGCGCGGTGTCACGAAGCGTTTTGGCGGCGTGACGGCGCTGGACGGCGTGGATTTCGATTTGTGCGCGGGCGAGGTTCACGCCCTGCTCGGCGAGAACGGCGCCGGCAAGTCCACGCTCATCAAGATCCTGGGCGGCATTCACCGCGCCGACGCCGGCACGGTGCTGGTGGACGGCGCGCGGCAGTCCGTGCGCGGCGTCAGCGACGCCGACCGCCTCGGCATCCGCATCATCCACCAGGAACTTTCCCTCGCGCCCAACCTCTCCGTGGCGGAAAACATCTATCTGGGCCGCGAGCCCGGCCGCTGGGGGCTGCTCGACCGCCGCGCCATGGAGTCCGCCGCGGAGGGCCTGGTCACCCGGCTCGGCATGTCCGAGATTCGCGATGTGCGGAAAACGGTCTCGGACCTGTCCGTCGCTTCCCGCCAGTTGGTCGAAATCGCGCGCGCCCTGGCGACCGAGGCCCGCATCCTCGTGCTCGACGAACCCACGTCCTCGCTTTCTGAATCGGAAACGGAGATTCTCTTCGCCACGCTGAATCGTCTGCGCGCGCAGGGCGTCGGCATCATCTACATTTCACACCGGCTGGAAGAAATCATGCGCCTTGCCGACCGCGTCACGGTGCTGCGCGACGGCCGCACGGTCGGCACGCGCGGCATCGGCGAGGTGGACCAGCACGAACTGGTCCGCTGGATGGTGGGCCGCGAGATTGTGGACTATTTCCACCGCCCGGACACGCGGCCGGGCGGCGTGGCGCTGGAGGCGCGCGGCCTTCGGAATGAGAAGGTGCGGGATGTCAGTTTCGAACTGCGCCATGGCGAGATTCTCGGCATTGCCGGACTCGTCGGTGCGGGCCGCACCGAACTGGCGCGCGCGCTGTTCGGCATTGACCGGCTGGACGCGGGCACGCTGCGCGTGGACGGAAATGAAGTGTCCATCCGCACGCCGCAGGAGGCGCTCGCCGCGGGGGTGGTGCTTATCCCCGAAGACCGCCAGGGCCAGGGCCTGGTGATGATTCAGACCATCGCCTTCAATCTGGCGCTGCCCTGGGCAAAGGAATGGAACCCCTTCGGCCGGCCCGAAGATCGGAAGAGCACACGTCTGAACTCCAGTCACGATCAGATCTCG
>CALDSM010000282.1 GCA_937923585.1 uncultured bacterium | reverse complement strand
TTTCTCTATCTCAACCACGGCCTCGGCGCGGGCAACCTGTTCCAGATGCAGAAGTACTCCTCCATGGGCGGCATGGACCTGGTTTGCAGCCAACTGCATCCCGGCCAGAAGAAGGCCGACATTTTCCAATTGCCCAAGCTGACTTCGTCCATCTCGCACGTGTACGGCAAAAAGGACGACCTGGCCATGTGCGAGATTTACGGGGCGTACGGACAGGACCTGTCCTACCCCGAAATGAAGTGGCTTGCCGACCAGCACCAGGTGCGCGGCGTGAACTTCATGATCACCCACTCGTTCAATCCCCGCGCGCCGGAGGACACCGACTGCCCGCCCTACTTCTACAGCGGGGACCGGGAGCCGCGCTGGCCGCTCTACCGTATATGGGCCGACTACAACAACCGGCTGAGCCTGCTGCTCAGCGGCGGCCGCCACGTCTGCCCGGTGGCGCAACTGTTCTGCGGCAACAGCAGGCATGTGGGCAAAGCCGTGCTGCCCGAAGACATGGCCACGGCTCTGCAGGACGCGCTGTATGACAGCGACTGGCTGCCCTATGACGTGTTCGGGAAGGACACGAATATTGCCGACCGTCAGCTTGCGCTGCACAACGAACGCTACAGCGCGCTGGTCGTGCCGCCCGCCGAGGTGATCCCCTGGGAGACACTGGCGAAGGTGCGCGACTTCTTCGAAGCCGGCGGTGTCGTGCTGGCCCATGGGTTCCTGCCCGAACGGTCGGCCACACTCGGCAAAACGGACGCCGACATCATCGCGCTTTGCACAGAGATATGGGGCGACGCGCCCGTGCCCGGCGTCGAACCGCGCCGCGTCACCCCCGCGGGCGGCAAGGCCTACTTCCTTTCTGAAGAGCCCGGGGCCGCGGAGGTTGGCGCCGTGCTGGCCAATGCCGGGGTGCCACCCGTGCTAGGGCTTGCCTCCGGTCAGCCGGACGGCTGGCTGCACGTTCTGGAGCGGGTCAAAGACGACGCCACGGTTTACCTGGTGTGCAACCAGGATGTCGGGGCCGCGGCCAAGACCTTCCGGCTGACTGCCGACGCCGCGGGAGTCCCGGAACGCTGGGACCCGATGCGTAACCTGGTGGAGGCGCTGCCCGCCGCGCAGCGGGCCAACGGGCGCAGCGAATTTGAACTGACCCTGGAGCCGGGCGAAAGTGCGCTGGTGGTGTTCCGCAACACCGCGCGGCCGCTGCCCCGCCGGGTCGTCGCGGGGGATTTGCCCGTCACCGCCCCGGTGCGGGTTACCCGCACCAACACGCCGCCGGCCGCCGTGCCGGCGCCGCTAAGCCTTTCGGAATGCAGTTGGGTGTGGTTTCCCCGCGAGCACGGGCTGGAGGGCGCGCACTTCGGAACACGCCTGTTCAGGCACGCGCTGGACCTTCCCGCGAATGCCGAACTGCGCGACGCGCGTTTCCTCATTGCCGCGGACAACGAATTCAGCCTTGAAGTCAACGGCAAGGCGGCCGGCGAGAGCGGCGGCGCTGCCGAGGGCTGGCGCGATCCCAAGGAAGTAGACTTGAAGCCTTTCCTCAAACCCGGCCGCAACACGCTGCTGGTCCATGCGGTCAACACCACCCAGAAACCTTCGCCGGCGGGGCTGATCGGCGCGTACCGCATTGAACTGACAGACGGCACGGTCCTGGACGGCAGGATTGACGAGTCCTGGGAGACCGCCCGCCTTACCGACCAGAAGAACTGGGTGCCCGCCGAGAAGGTCGCCCCCTTTGGCGGCGGCCCCTGGGGTGTGATCGGGGGCCGCGCCCCGGTGCCGCAGGCGGACCCGTTTGAGGGTGCCGCCGAGTGGACCGCCCCGCCGGACACCGTGCGCGGACGCGTCATGCTGGTCATGGACAGCGTGCGCGAGGGTGTGCGCGTTCAAATCAACGGACAGGAGGCGGGCGGTTGCATCGGCGCGCCGTTCATGCTCGATGTCACCGGGCTGGTCAAGGCCGGGTCCAACACCGTGCGGATCGAACCCTTTGCGCCCAAGACCGTGAAACTGGCCCTGTACCCAAAGTAGACGCGGCATCCCCGCCGCGTTCTTCTTTGGCCCGGGTTTGGGCCGACGCCGAAGGAGACTGGAAGCCTCTTCCACGTTGGTGCGCCGGCCCAATTCTGCAAGTTAAGGAGTCTTCAAATGAATCAATTCTGTCGTTTGTCCGTCTGCCTTCTCGGCGTTCTGTTGTGCGCATTCAGCGCCGCACTGGCCCAACCCGCTTCGGGTGCCGGCGTGACACTGCATGTTTCCCCGTCGGGTACCGGCGACGGAGACGGCAGCGCGGAAAAGCCCTTTGCCACGCTAGAACAGGCCCGCGATCGGATGCGGGAAATCAACCAGTCCCTCGGGATTCTGGAGGGACCCATGACGGTTCTTGTGCATGGCGGGAAATACGCGGTGCGCCGAACCTTCGAGCTGGGTCCGGAACATTCGAGCTCTTTTGAAAAAGAACCCATCGTCTACCGCGTGGCCGACGGCGAAACGCCCGTCTTTTCCGGCGGTGTGACGCTGAAGGATTTCGTTCCCGTTACCGACGCCGCCGTCCTTGCGCGGCTGCCCGAGGAAGCGCGTGGGAAAGCCGTGCAGTGCGACCTGAAGGCGCAGGGCGTGGCGGTGCCGCAGGAACCACTCGTGCTGGGCGGCATGGGCAGCGGCAACGGTTTCAAGACGCATCCCGTTCCCGAACTGTTCTTCAACGGCGATCCGATGACCATGGCCCGTTATCCCAATGACGGCATGATGCACGTGGCGGACACCTGCGTCCAGGACGGCCACCAGGTCATCGGCATATCCGGCAGCAAGGTGGGGCGTTTTGTGTACGAGGGCGACCGTCCCGCGCGGTGGAGGGACGAGAAGGACGCCCTGCTCTACGGCTACTGGTTCTTCGACTGGGCCGATTCCTACGAGCGCATCGCCGCCATTGACACCGACAAGCGTGAAATCACGCTGGCCGAACCGCCGCACACCTACGGCTACCGCAAGAACCAGCGCTATTATGCGGTGAACCTGCTGTCCGAAATGGACCAGACCGGCGAATATTATCTGGACCGGGCGAACAGCCTGCTCTACTTCCTGCCACCCTCCGGTCCCAATCAGGCCGAAGTGGCCCTGTCGCTCTTTGCCGGGCCGCTGGTCCGCATGGAAGGCACGGCGCGGGTTCGCTTCCAGGGTTTGACCTGGGAACTTGCGGCGGGCGACGCCGTCCGGGCGAAGAACATCCAGGACTGCGTTTTCGCCGGATGCACGGTGCGGCGCTGCGGCGGCGACGGCATTGCCGTGGACGGGGGCCGACAGGTCAGCATCCTCTCCTGCGACATCTATTCCATGGGGCGCGGCGGCGTGCTGATCGAGGGCGGCGACCGAAAGACACTCACGCCGGGCGGCCTCGCGGTCGAGAACTGCCACATCCACCACCTGTCGCGCATTGACCACACGTACATCCCGGCGGTGCTGGTGGGCGGCGTGGGAAACCGCGTCGCGCACAACCTCATGCACCACATCAACAGCAGCGCGTTGCGGGTGGGCGGAAACGACCACACGGTGGAGTGCAACGAGGTCCACGACGTGCTGCTCGAATCGGACGACCAGGGCGGCGCGGACATGTGGGGCGACCCGACGCTGCGCGGCAATGTGTACCGGTTCAACTACTGGCACCACAACGGCAACTGGCGGCGCACCGGAGAGGACTTGGGCTGCGGGCAGGCGGGCATCCGCCTGGATGACGCCATTTCGGGGGTGCTCATCTACGGCAACATCTTCTACAAGACCGCCGCGGGCAAACACGGTTTTGGCGGCGTGCAGATTCACGGCGGCAAGGACAATGTGCTGGAAAACAACATCTTCGCCGACTGCGCCCAGGCCGTCAGTTTCTCGCCCTGGGGCCAGAAGCGCTGGGAGGATTTCACCGCAAAGTTCATGGAATCCCCCAAGATTGATCCCGGGCTTTACGTGAAACGCTATCCCGATCTGGCCAAACTCAACGAGAACGTGGA
>CALDSM010000281.1 GCA_937923585.1 uncultured bacterium | reverse complement strand
AGACGACGACATTCTCGTCATTAACAAACCCAGTTCCCTGACCGTCCATCCCGCCAAACAGGACGCGCGTCGTCCCCTCGGCCATGAAATTCGCACCCCGGATGTCCGCCACGGTGCCGCCAAACGCCGACCCGTGATCCGGATAGATCGAGTCCAGGACAGGCGGCGGCGGAGCCGTGAAGTTCGCCGTCACCGACTTGCTGCCGTCCATGACTATGCTGGAAGCCGGAGACGGGTCCGTGATGTCGCCGGTCCATCCGGCGAACGTGTACAGGTAAGAACTCTTGGCGAACAGCGAGATCGTTTCGCCAAGCACGGCGCCATGGGATCCGACGGATGGTACTATCGTGTTGGGACAGCCCTCCGGAGAAACCTGCACGTCAAGTGTGACCATGCTCTCCGGCGCGACGGACCCCTCATAGGCGCCCATGTCCACCCCGTCACCCTGCGGACGAACCATGCCCAGGAGGTCCGTGGCGGGCGCATACTCCGTCGTGCCGCTGTCAATGCAGGGCGACCCCGCCTGGAGCTGCACCGAAGCACCACCGGAGTCCACAAACTGCGGGTCCGTGTAAATATTGCCCGTCCCCGCCCATCCCCACTGGATGTCGGAATGGGAGACGGCAAGGCTCATGAACGAGTACCCCCATAGCAGCGGAGTATTGTTTCCCCAGACAATGCAGTTGCGGAGTTCGGCCTGCACTTGCCCGTAGTACCACCAACCGCTGCTTGCGTCAAAGATTCCCCCGCTTCCCATGTTCCCCGTAAAGGTGCAGTTGGTGAACACGGGCGATATCGGTCCATCCATCGAGTAGAGCCTGACCGTGGATTGCGTGTTCCCCTGGAACACACTGTTTTCCACGCGCGTCGCACAGCCGCCGGTATAGACCACGGAGTCTTCCATGGCGCAACTGTTTGCCGTGAATACGCACCGCGCAACGTTCGTGGCGCTGTGGCTGCCGTAGCCGTAGGCCAGAGACATGATTCCAGAGGAATTGCCAGTGAAAGTGCAGTCCTCAATTCTGGCCCCCGCAGTCAGTCCGTTCATGGCTCCATTGAACATTGCCGCGCCGTCACCGGCGTTTCCGGTGAACGCGCAATCCGTAATCAGCGGACTGGAATGGTTTCCGTTTTCGGTCAGGTTTGCCACGGCGACCAGACTGTTGTTGCCTGTCACAACACAGTTGGCAAGGATGGGCGAGACGCCCGAGTTGTCAACGGCAACAACGTGCATCAGGTCGGCCGGCAAAGCGACTAACATGGAGATCAGGGACGACCAACTGCTGCCCGAACCGGAACGCACCGGGCCGTTGCCCCGCGTAATGGTAAACCCGTCCAGTCGGGCGTTGTCCGCGCCCCACACGCAGGCAGCCGTGTTCTGGCCGTCAAGCGTGGTGACATGTGCCCGGATATCGCGCTGGTCCCGCTGCTCTTCCACACCAGCGAAGCCGCCATAGAGGTCGCAGAAAGGCTGCATGTTCGCAACAACCGACTCTGGCAGGGCACTGTACACGCCTTCGGCCACCCACACTTCACCCGTATGGTCCGACGCGGCAACGGCATTAATGCCCGCCTGAATGGAGGAATAGGCCGTTGCCCAGGTGGCCCCGTCTTCCAGGCCGGAAGTGTTGTCCAAATCAACGCGGACGACCACTTCCCCGGGCATCCGATACGTGAATGCTGCGGGAAGGGTTTCGCTCTGCCCATCGGGATTAATCACCTCGACGGCCACGACGCCCGCGTCGTGCGGGGGTGTCAGGGCGTACAACTGCCAATCGCCGTTATAGAGCCGCGTTGAAACGGCAAGCGCCTCCATGCCGCCAAAGAGGACGTGCGTTGTCCCCGTGGGGACAAAGCCCGATCCGCTGATGGTCACCGGCGCACCGCCGGTAGTATAGCCCTGGCTGGGGGTGACCGCCGTGGGATTCGGCGGAGGCGCTGGGATATAAGTGAACCCACCGGAAAGTGTGCCTGTTTGCCCGTCGGGATTGATGACTTCAACATCCACCACGCCGGGGAAATGCGGCGGTGTCTGGGAAATGATGTGCAGGCCGTCCCCATAAAGTTGCACGGACGCGGCGAGCGCTTCAACGCCGCCGAAGAGAACGCGCGTGGTTCCCATATCCGTGAAGCCCGTGCCCGTGATGTCCACCACCGTGCCGCCCGTCGAAATGCCCTCACCGGGGACAATTGCCATGGGATTCGGCGGCGGAGCGGGGATGTAGGTGAATCCTCCGGAAAGCGTGCCTGTCTGCCCGTCGGGATTAATGATTTCGACATCCACCACGCCGGGAATGTGCGGCGGCGTCCAGGAGACGACGCGCAAAACGTCCTCATACAGTTGCACGGACGCACCAAGCGACTCGATGCCGCCGAACAGGACACGGGTTGTTCCCCAGGCGGTAAATCCTGTGCCCGTGATATGCACCATGGTTGCGCCCGTCGAATAGCCCTCGCCGGGAGTGGCCGTGGTTGGATTCGGCGGTGGCGGGGTCAAATAGGTAAACCCGCCGGAAAGCGTGCCGGTCATGCCACCGGGTCCTATTACCACAACATCCACGACCCCCACGGTATGCGGGGGAGTCTCGCAGCGGATGCGGTAGGCATCCCCGCCGAGGCTCTCCAGCCGAATATCGCTGGCCTCCACGCCGTCAAAGGTAACTTGCGTCGGCCCAAGAGGTGTGAATCCGGTGCCGTCAATAGCGACAGTGTCGTGGCCGAAGGTGTATCCCTGATTGGGGGACACCGCGGTGGGATCGGGCGTGGGCGGTTCAAGATAGGTGAATGCCCCGTACAGGGTAGCCGTGGCGCCGCCGGGATTGATGACCGTGACATCCACCGTGCCGGCGGTGTGCGCGGGCGCGGTGCAGGTGATTATCTGGCCTCCCGAGACGGGATCGTCCGCCGCAACACCTTCAACCTCAATGCCGTCGAAGGCTACCCGGATCAATGCAAATCGGGCAAAGTCTGTGCCATGGATCGTCACGCTGGTGCCGCCGATGGTTAATCCCTCAGCCGGAGTGATTGAAACCGGCGCCGGAGGCCCCTCGGGCATGACGGCGGCATCGAGTTGGGCGGCAATGGTTGCGGTTGCGCCCTGGGAATGAAAATGATCGAATTCCTGCCGGTTTGTAAAGCCATCGCCGTCGGCGTCGCCGTCTGGGCCGAGTATGGATGCGAATCCGTTGGTGTGCGCCGCAACACCGCCGGGCAGCGGCAACGGAAGCAGAAATCCGCCGAGTTCAGAAGTCTGCGAAAGCAGCGCATCCACCGCGGCCAGACTGTCTGAATCCCCTTCTGTCACATAGCCCGAGAGTATCATCACCACACTGGCGGGATACCACGGCATGAGACCGGGAACAAGCCCGCGCAGGTCACCCAAGTCGGGAACATTGGCCATTCCCGTCGTTATCTGCACCTTGAAGAAATTGAAGTTCGCCTCAAACACACTCCGAACCTGT
>CALDSM010000280.1 GCA_937923585.1 uncultured bacterium | reverse complement strand
CGGCGACCACCGAGATCTACACTCGTTCCCTACACGACGCTCTTCCGATCTCCTTTGGGGACCGCGAAGTGCCCGCTATATTGATTGTTTAGCGGTCAGGCCTGGCCTGCTGGCGGGGCCGAAGTCATACCCATGCGCTTGCTGCGCTCAATGGACTGAAGCGCCAGATAACTGTCGCCGTATTCGGAAAGGTGGCCGTGCTCCGTGTCGTACTGGTCGTAGTGCCGCTCTTCGTCCATGACCAGTTCCTCGAACAGCTTCTTGGACATGGAATCGGCGTTTGCCGAGCATTCATTGGCCCAGCGGTTGTAGTCCAAGACGGAGCTTTCCTCCATCCCGCGGGCCATTTCCAGCATTTCCTTGACATTGACCAGTTTCTTGACCGGATGCGAGGCGGCGACTTCGACTTCGCCCTTCAGGAACAGGATGCGCTCCGCCAGCCGCTCGATATGCAGCATCTCCTCGATGGCCGTGCGCTTGAACAGGTTGGCCAGCAGGTCCAGCCCCTGATCGTCGCAGTGGAAATGAAAATACATGTACTGATGCACCGCGGACAGTTCATCGGCCACGGCTTTGTTGAGAAGTTCAATGCTCTTGGGATGCATCGCCATTACAGAATCCTCCTTTGTTTGCGCGGGCCGTCGGGACGATCCCCGGGCGGCACGCATTCGCGGCACTTTGTTTACTATACGGTTCTTGGGCGCGGGCCGCAACCAAAGGGGATGTTTGGAAAGGCGGCCCTGTTTGCATTCCGTCCTGCGGGTACGGCACTGTCTCCGACCATGGTTCGGCATGCACATTCGGAGTGGCAACGATGACAACCCGTCGGCGTTTTCTGTGTTCCCTGGGCGCGGCCGTCCTGCTGGCCGGGTGTGGTCTGTGCCTTCCTTCATTCTGCGAGGAACCGCGCATCCTGCTGGTCGGCGACAGTTGGGCGCAGGGTATCTGGGTGGCCCATGTGATGGAGGCGGCGTTCAGGGAGGCGGGCATGGGTGATGTCGGCGTCGCGGGCGACGCCACCGCGCTCGGCGGCACACGGGCGGAACAGTGGGTGCAGAAGGAATACCGCGCGAAGATTGCCGGGGAACTGGCCAAACACCTCTCCATAGACACGGTGCATTTGATTATTGGCGGCAATGACGTGCTCAAGCGGATCAAAGAGACCAATGTGTTCGAGGCGTGGAACGAAACACGCCGTCAGCGCGAATGGCAGAGCATCGCCGGCAACGTCCGCAGAATCGTTGAGTATTGCCTCTCCTTTTCCCAGGTCAGGCATGTGGTTATCGGCGGTTATGACTATCTCAACGCCGGGACGGCCCGGGAGGCGCTGGGCACGCTCGGGCAGCGGTTCGATTTCGGCGGCATGACCCAGGCCCAGGTGAACCGGTGCTTCATTGAGCTGGAGGGGCTCAAGCGCGATTTGGCAAAGGAAATCAAGGGCTGCGCCTACATACATAACTTCGGGCTGGCCCAGCACCGTTACGATACGCCCAAGGGCGCGCCTGCGCCGGGTGGCCCGCCTGACTATATCCCATTCCCCGGCGGCAATCCGGACTATCCCATGCCCGACCAGGCCTTCACAACGGTGACGCTCGGCAGCCAAACCTTCGCCGGCGACGGGGTACATCCCAGCGAGGACACACACAAGCGCATGATTCTGCACGCCATAGAACAGTGCTACCGGGGGTGGTTCACGGAACAAAGACTTCCCTGACAATACCCACCGGGCATATCTTTACCCGTGCTGTCCACAGCACCGTTGGCAATTGGCCCGGGTCCGAACTCTATGAGGCCTCGGCCCGGAAGATCTTCTCGGCAATGGCGACCTTCTCCGGCATGCTGGAGTCTTCCATCTCGGCGGCCACTTGCGCGAGCACCTCGGGAATCTGAATCTGCTGGGGGCACTTGTCCAGGCATTCACCGCACTGGACGCACTGGGAGGCGTAACCCGGCCGCCCGTCCACCAATTGCCCGCTCATCCGGAACGCATACCTGAACTTCACCTCCTCCTCCGGGCCGAACAGGTGCATCTTGTTGTATTCCTCGAAGCAGATGGGGATCATCACCTCGCTGGGGCAGGGCATGCAGTAGCCGCAGCCTGTGCAGCCGACTTTCATCAGGCCCGCAAAGGCGCGGCTGGCCCGGTCCACAAGATCCAGTTCCTTTTGGGTCAGCGCATGGGCGTGCGCCGTCCCGGCGATGGAAAGGTTTTCCCGGATTTGGGCTTCGTCGTTCATGCCGGAGAGGACGACCGTAACCTCCGGGTGATTCCAAACCCATCGCAGCGCCCATTCCGCGGGCGTGCGCCGCACTTCCGCCTCGTCCCAGATTGCCTTCACGGCGTCCGGCGGGGTCTCGGCAAGATTGCCGCCCCGCAACGGCTCCATGACAATCACGCCCAGACCCTTTTCGGCGGCATATTTCAGGCCCTTCGTGCCCGCCTGGTAGTCCTCATCCAGGTAGTTGTACTGAATCTGGCAGAACTCCCAGGGATAGGCGTCCACAATGCGAATGAAATCGTCTCCCAACCCGTGAAATGAGAAGCCGGCATTGACGATCCGCCCGTCCTTCTTGGCCTGTTCGAGGAAATCCGCCACGCCAAGGGGTTCCAGATTGTCCCAAAGCGTGCCGTTGAGTGCGTGAATGAGGTAGTAGTCAATATGGCCGGTGCCCAGTTTCTTCAATTGGGCATCCAGGTATCGGTCCATGTCCTCGCGGCACTCAATCATCCATGACGGGAGTTTGGTGGCCACTTTGACCTTGTCCCGGTAGCCATCCTCAAGTGCCTTGCCAAGGACCGGTTCGCTCTCGCCGGCGTGATAGGGCCAGGCCGTGTCCAAGTAATTCACGCCGTTGTCTATGGCGTAACGAATCTGGCTGATCGCCCGCGCCTCATCAATCTTCCCTTCCATGACGGGCAGGCGCATGCACCCGAATCCCAGAATGGAAAGTTCATCGCCGTTCTTCGGCATCTTTCTGTACAGCATGATATGGTTCCTCAAATTGAAATGCTTTAGGAACAGAATTCTGCCACGAATCTGGCGGTAACGCCACCTTTTACCTCAAAAGAATGCCCTTGCCCGCCGGTGTGTATTGTGTGTATAATTACGGTGTTGGCACAATTGAAGGAGTGGCGCGGTGACGAGTCGGGAGGTTATCCGAATACTTGAAGAACATGGGTGGAAGCTCAAAGCAGTAAAGGGCGACCATCACCACTTTTATCATCCCGACCGGCCGGGCAAGGTGACCGTGCCGCATCCCGCCAAAGATTTGAAGAAGGGCACGGTCAACAGCATCCTCCGGCAGGCCGGACTAAAGTAGGAGTTCGACACGTGCGCAGACATTATCAAGCGGTCATGGCCGGCATCGGCACTGAACAAATTGACGTGGCCTTTCCTGATTTCCCCGGATGCGTCACCGTGGCCAAGACCATGGAAGATGCATGCCGCCGGGCGGAAGAAGTCCTTTCCTTTCATCTTCAGGGCATGGTGGCCGATGACGAGACTATCCCGGTCGAAGGAAACGAGGCGGCCCTGCTGGAAACGGTCGAGGATTACGAGAGCGAAGGGCACCGAGTGGTGGTCGCCGCGGTGAGCGTTGAGATCCCGTCCGGCAAGGCCAAGAGAGTTAATGTCACACTGCCCGAATACGTGCTGGAGGCGGCGGACCGCTGGGCAAGAAACCACGGCGAAAGCCGGTCCGGCCTGCTGGCCAACGCCGCCATGGACTACATCGCGCGGCATTCGTAAGCGTCCCCAGGGTGACGTGAAGTGCCGCGAAACGGCACGGAACGCACCACCCCATTGCCAAAAAAAGGTCGGCAGGGATGCCGGCGCTCCCAGTGAAACCGGTGCGCCCACTTTCACGCGCACCAAACCCAAGGAGACACTATTCGTGGCCGAACAATACATCTTCACCATGCTTGGCCTGAACAAGTTCTACGGCCAGAAGCAGGTGCTCAAGGACATTAATCTCTGCTTTTATCCTGGAGCCAAAATCGGCATCGTCGGCGAGAACGGCTCCGGCAAGTCCACGGTGCTGCGCATCATGGCGGGCGTTGACCCGGAATTTCAGGGCCGCGCCGAACTGTCCCGCGGCTACCGCGCCGGGTTCGTGCCGCAGGAGCCCGTGCTGGACCCGGACAAGACTGTTCGCGAGACGATTGAGGGGGCGTTTGGCGAGATCAAGGCGCTCTTGGACGAATTCAATGCGATCTCGGACAAGATGGGCGAGATCACCGACGACGACGAGATGCAAAAGGCGCTCGACCGCATGGGCGAGATGCAGGACAAGCTAGACGCCAAAGACGCGTGGAATTTGGACCAGCGGCTCAACCAGGCGAGTGAGGCGCTGTGCCTGGCGGAGGACGACCGGTTGGTGGGCACGCTCAGCGGCGGCGAGAAGCGGCGCGTGGCCCTGTGCAAAGCGTTGCTCGAACAGCCTGACCTGCTGCTGCTCGACGAACCGACGAACCATCTGGACGCGGAGACGATTGACTGGCTGGAAGCGCAGTTGCGTGATTATCCCGGCACGGTGATCATCGTCACGCACGACCGCTACTTCCTCGACAACGTGACCAAGTGGATCCTCGAACTGGAGGGTGGCCACGGCATCCCCTGGGAGGGGAACTACTCATCCTGGATCGAGCAGAAACTGGAGGCGCTGGCCCGGCAGGAGCGGGGCGATTCCGCGCGCAGCCGCGCGCTGCACCACGAACTCGACTGGATTCGCATGAGCAACAAGGCCCGCCACGAGATGAGCCGCGCCCGGCTCGCGCAGTACGAGCAGTTGGTCGCGCGCGAGAATGCCGCCGCCAAGGGCGACGGCGCGGTCATCCAAATCGCGCCCGGCCCGCCGCTGGGCGAACAGGTCATCGAGTTCCAGGACGCGACGAAAAGTTTCGGCGTTCAGACCCTGTTCGAGAAGCTCAACTTCATCGTGCCCAAAGCGGCGCTGATAGGCATCATCGGCCCCAACGGCACCGGAAAGACAACACTGCTGCGCATGATCACCGGCGCGGAACAGCCTGACGCGGGGAAAGTGGTCGTGGGCGCATCGGTGCGCCTGTCCTACGTGGACCAGGAGCGCTCCGCGCTCGGCGGCGATGTAAGCCTGCTCGACGAGGTGGGCGGCGGGCTGGACGAAATCGAACTGGGCAAGCAGCGCGTCCCCATCCGCAAGTACCTTGCCCAGTTCGGATTCCGCGGCGCCGACCAGCAGAAGACGGCAGGCCAGCTTTCCGGCGGCGAGCGCAACCGCTGCAACCTCGCCAAGCTGCTCAAGGACGGCGGCAACGTGCTCATGCTCGACGAGCCCACCAACGATCTCGATGTGAACACGCTGCGCCTGCTGGAGGAGGCGCTGCTCGAATTCAGCGGCTGCGCGCTCGTCATCAGCCACGACCGTTTCTTCCTCGACCGCATCTGCACCCACCTGCTCGTGTTCGAGGGCGAGGGCAGCGTCCGCTGGTTCCCGGGCAACTACTCCGAATACGAGGAATGGCGCCTGCGCGAACTCGGTTCGCGGCTCTTCGAGAACCGCCGTGCCAGGTACCGCAAGCTGGTTAAGTAGCAGGCATTTCCAGAACGGCCCAAGAAGCGAATATTGGCCGCGGGCGATCTTCTTGTTAGAATGTCGGGCCGGTTAAGGAATCCGAACATGGCTGACGTCTCCCCCGCTTCCGACACCCCGTCTTCGCCAGCGACACATCGCTGGGCGGTGCGGACTGCGCTGGGCGGCATCCTCGTGCTAGGCCTCTTCTTCCGGCTGTGGGGCATCACCGGCGAATCGGTCTGGTTTGACGAGTTTGTGAGCCTGGTTCTCCTGAAGGCACCCGCCGCATATGTCCAGTCGCCGCACTATGAGCACTGGAACCAGACGGTCATGCATGAGGAATCGCCCAGCCTCGCCGCCTGCCTGAGCGCAAACCGCACGCTCGACCCGGGGACAATGCCGGGATATCCGACGGTCGAATACTTCTGGAACCGGCTTGTCAGCGATTCCGTGCTCAGTCTCCGCCTGTGTTCCGTGTGCGTCAGCGTGCTGGTGATTCTGCTGATCTTTCTTCTTGCTCGGGACCTTTTTGGCGTCTCCGCGGGGCTGCTCGCGGCCCTGTGCCTGGCCTTGTCGCCGGTGCACCGCTATTACGGCCAGGAAATACGCGCCTATGTTTTCGTTGCATTCTTGGCACTGCTGTCGGCGTGGTCGTTCCTGCACCTGCTGCGCGACGGGCGCAGGCGCTGGTGGGCGCTGAACATCGCCGCGAACGTCCTGCTGCCGTGGATGCACGTGTTCGCCGTCTTGGTGCCGGCGGTGCAGGGGCTATTCCTGCTGCTGTTTCATGTCCGCGACGTGCGACGGTGGCTGCTGTGGGGAGTGCTGCACGGCCTGCTGTTCCTGCCCCTCGCTCTGTACGTCCAAACCATGCAGTACTGGCCGGCCGGGGCGGCCACTTCCTGGCAGAAGGTGCCCCCCGCGGCCGAGTTCTTCAGCGACCTCCTCGCGGACGACGCGGCAGGCATGACGCACCAGATTCGGGCGACCCCCGCAGCCTTTGCCCAGGTCATGTCTCCCGACAGGGCCGATGCGCTTGTCGAGGCGCGGCATCTGACCGGCTGGTGCTGGATGGCGGCCGTGGTCGTCTCCGTGCTCTGGCTGGCGCTGTGCGCGATTCGGCGTCCCAAGCCGGAGTCCGGAGGGAATGCCCCCCGGCCACCGTGGCGCGGGACGGCCTTTCTCTTGATGTGGTGGCTTCTGCCGGCGGTGGTGCTGTATGCGGTGTCGGTCGTGTGGCGTCCCTGCATTTTTCCCCGCTACACGCTGCACAGTTCACTGGCCCTGTACATCCTCCTCGGCGGGGCGGTTGCCATGATGCCGCGGCGGCATATTCGGATGGTGGCGGTTTGTCTGGTGGGGCTGTTCTTCCTGTATCAGGACGCGCTGGTGGTCGGCGAGACACAGCGGCCCGACTGGTTGTCCGCTGCGGCCCATGTGCGCGCAAACGCCCGGCCGGACGACCTGATCGTTTCCGACAACTCCTCCTGGAAAAGGGTTTTCGCATACAACCTGGGTCCCGTCGAGAACGTCATGGCCTACGGCAATGAGCCCGACGTGCAGGCGGAAATGTGCGCTTTCCTGCTGGAGCAGGGGCTTCCCTCCAAGTACAACCCCGGCAAGTCCCGGGGTGTCTGGGCCGTCGTGATGCTGGACTACTTCAAACAGGGCCCGAACGAGGTCTTTGAACAGGAGCTTGCCGCGCGCCGCCTTTCCTTCGCGCGGGCGGAATTCAACGGATTCCAGCATGTCCTGGTATACCGGGTCCAGTCCGGATCGGAGACCCTGCCAAACGCCCAACAGCGCCCCCTGTCTCCGAATGCCCCGACGGAATTTGGGGAACTCGCCATGGCGTTCTGGCGTGCCAAAGAGTATGGAACGGCAGTCGCGGCCTGCAAGAAGGCGCTGATGATTGACCCAAACAATGCGCGGGCCTATTCCTACATGGGCATGGCGCTCAAGGAGATGGGGGAGACCGATGCCGCGCTGGAGGCATTCCACAAGGCTGTCCAAATCAACCCCGGCGACCTCATTTGGACGCATTTCAACATCGGAATGCTGCTGTTGGAGAAGGGCGACTGCGACGGAGCTCTGGCCGCATTCCGGAAGGCCGTTGAGATGGATGCCAACTTTGCGGCGGGCTACACCGGAATCGGCAGGGCATACGCTGCCAAGACAAGGTACGCGGACGCCGCTAAAGCATTTCAGAAGGCAATTGCACTGAATCCCAATGATTTAGAAAGCAGTGCGGCCCTTCAGGATGCGGAGAAGCACGCAGTTGCAGAATAGCCGTTCGGCCGCATGTGAATTCCAGTGAAAAGCAGTGGAATCTCTGTCCAATCTGGGCAACATGCTGTCATAAAACAGGTTGCGCCGTTTCTGGCCGTCTTGACTGCCGGTCAAAGATGGCAGGGAGTGCCCGACTTTGCAGGCCTATCGGCAATTTCGCCGTTGATGACAACAGATGTGGGCGTTCCGCCCAGACGGAACACCAGGACATCCTGTATGAGGCGCGGTCCTGCCAGGCTGCAGCAAGTCCCCGTCCTGCGGGACCCAAGATACGGTTCCTCTCTCATTGACTGGCGACGGTCAGGCGCGGTTATGTTCCAGTTTCACCGGGGTTTCGATGCCGGAAAGGGGGGGGCACTCGCGTAGGCGATACCCCACAGGCATTTCAACGTTGTCTGCGGTAAGGACGCAGGGCATTCCGAAGAGGCCAGCAACGGGGACAATTCCTTGACAGAAGGCCGGTGCTGGGCTATAATCCGAATATGTGGGATTCTGTATTCACGTGCATTCGCGGTTGACACAACAAAAGTCAGGGGGTTTGCCCATGATTAAGTTTCGCTCTTGCATCATTCTCTCGGTTATGTTTGCAGGCATTTGTCTCGGCGCGTCGGCGCAGAGCCTGCAATCCACCTCCTCGGTTGAGGGTTTGCAGCCAAAGGGCGTGGCGGTAACCATCCCGGACGCGAATCTGGAGGCGGCGCTGAGAAAGGCCATCAATATCCCCACAGGAGACATCTTGGACACCGACTTGGCGGTGCTTACCGAGTTGATCGCGAGGAACCAAGCCAACAACGGCCGGCTGAACGGGTATCACCAGGCCGGAGACACAGTGCTGCAGGTTCTCGGCTTCGGCACACTCACGGACGGTGCCCATGTCGCGATTGCCGGCGACGGCACGGACTATGTTCTGGTCTCCCACACGGCCTCCACGCTTACCATCACGCCCGGACTGTCCGCGGCCATCCCGATAGTGTCCAGCGGCACGCTGGTCACGGTTGGCGGAGCCCCCGCCGGAGGTATTGTTGACCTCACTGGCTTGGAATACTGCGTCAAATTGCAGTTGCTGGATCTTACCGGAAACAGCCTCTCCAATCTTGCCCCCCTCGGTGCCCTGCCGAGCCTGGCCTATCTGTTCCTGACAAACAACCAGGTTTCAGACCTGACCCCGCTTGGAGGCTTGGGCACGCTGAGGGGCCTGAGCCTGGCGAACAACAAAGTGGCCAATCTGGCCCCGTTGGGGGGACTGACAAGCCTGACGAAACTGGACCTGTGGAAGAACAAGGTCGTGGACCTCGATCCATTGGCAACGCTGTCGAGCCTGGAGTGGCTGGATGCGAGAGAAAATCTGATTACGGACACGACGGGAATCAGCGGCCTGACCACACTCACCGGCCTGGCCCTTGACAACAACCCTATTGGAAACACGGGACTTGCCGGCCTTTCCGGGCTGGTGAACCTTACCCGGCTGGCCGTCAACTTCACCGGGGTTAGTGCGTTGACGGCGTTGCAGGGACTGACCAATCTTCACATTCTCGCCGCAGGCGGGAACGTGGCCACCGATTACAGTCCTCTGGCAAACAATGCGGGCATCGCCGACGGTGACTATGTGTTTCTTGGCACCGCCTTGGGACCTGCCAATGACTGCGCCAGCATCGCGGCGTTGCGCGCGCGCGGCGTGATTGTGGATGACTTGGACGCCTGCCAGCCGGCCCCCAACAGGAACACTGACCGTGACGGCGACGGACTGGGCGACTACGACGAAGTGCCGCAATACTGCGACCCGTCCAACCCCGACACGGACGGTGACGGCATGGCGGACGGTTGGGAAGTGCAGAGCGGCCTCAATCCCGTGAGCCAGCTTGACGACAACTGGGACGCCGACGGGGATGAAACCAGCAATTTGAACGAATTCCTGGGGCAAACCGATCCCAACAGCCCGAACACCCCGGCGGGAACTTTCCACGTGGCGCCGAACGGCAGTGACATAACGGGTACGGGCTCGCGCACCGCGCCTTGGCAAACCATCAACCATGCCATCGCGGCCATATCCGTGCCTGCCGGAACCGCCGTCACCGTGTTCCTGCAGCCGGGCACCTACAACGAAGGCTTGGTGACGCTTCCCGCCAATTACAAACTGTGGGGAGTCGGTTCGGAAGACGCACAGGGAATTGCGCCCGTCCACTCACGCATAACCATTGTCGGGCGGATTGTTGCCGCCTATCCGGTGATGATGACCAATATCACCGTCGTCCCCGACGCCACTCCGCCCGTGCCGGGTGCCGATGCGTTGGTGACAATAACGGGTTCCGCGAAGCGGTTTAACGTGCTGTGGGACGGGACATCGGTGCTGGACTGGGTGCGCTTTGCGGGCAGCGCCTCAGGGGCCGCGACCAATTGGACCTGTGTTGACATCCAGAACACCACCGGACAGACGGTCCTTCGCCGCTGTACATTCAGCAGGCATGCCACCGCAGTGCGTGTTCAGGGCTCCATGCCCAACATCAACACCTGCACCTTTGCAAACCTCTCCGGAGACGCGGTTTTGGTGGCGGCATCGGCGGCGGCGACCGCTTCCGGGGGATTGGGCAATGCGGACGACCCCCAGACGGGATTCAACCTCTTCCGGTTGTCCAGCATTCTGGGGAAGGCGGTCAACAACCAGAGTTCCCTGACGGTGGATGTTGAAAACAATGAATGGGGCACACAGGACATCCCAACGATTCAGGGACATTTTTCGGGCAGTGTCGGGACTCCCGATCCGGCGCTTCCGGCGAACTCGACCGGTTACAGGGCTGCGGAGGACGCATATGTGGTCGTCTGGGATGGCAAGACGCTGGCGCGGATTACCAACGCCACTGTGACGATCAGCGGATATCCCGGACAGGTCACGCTGAACAAGCTGGGCGTTTACCGGTTTACCCCCATTCCGCGTGGAACCTATACCTTTACCGTTACCGTGCCCGGCTACACCCCCTTCGTCAAATCAGTCTTTGTTCCGCTCCAGACGGACCAAACGGCCCTTTTGGCGCCCATGTTCAAGCCGAGAAAGCCGATTGAGGACATTGCACAGGATCTTTACGACAACTTTGACACCGTGGACACCAATCAGGACTGCCAGCTTACCCTGCAGGAAGCGCAGGCCGCCGAGCCCGATCTTACGCCGGCAGACTTCGCCGAACTCGACGGGGACAGCGACGGATTCATAACCCAGCAGGAACTGGACACGTATCTGGGCATCACCGGATGTCACTGCTATGGCCAGGAATGCCGCACATGCTCGACCATCTGGGCGGCACTGGGCGCGGTGTTTGCAGCCCTCGTGGCGTTCTTCTTCTTCTTCTGGTGCTTCTCGGGCTGCTGAGTCCGGCAAGAGTAACAGTGGCGGCGTGTTGCGGTAGGATCATTGGAGCCGTTTGAAAAGAGCAGCGGCGGCTTCATGAATGGAGTAGAACGAAAGATGGGTCATCCGCTCATGTCGGGCGTGTCTTGTGCATCTTGGTCCGCAACCCGTGTGTTCCTGTTCGCGCGCGCGGGCTTGCCGCTTCTTCTGCTGGCGTCCCTTGCCGGATGCAGCAACCAGTACACGATGGAACTGTCTGTTCCCATGTACAAGGACTACGCCGTCCGGATACCTGACGTCTTCAAGCCGGGCACACCCATTCCGGACAAGTACACCAAAATGGATGTGCCGGTCTGCAATATTCCCGACGAGGCGGCGATGTGGGACATCGTCAAGCAGAAACTGGGCAAACTGATCGGCGGTTTCGTTTCCAGACATTACACCATAGACAAACTGGAATTGCTTGAATCGCGCATGACGGCCACGGTCGGCACCTTTGAGGCGCTCACCTTTGTGAAACTCGGCTTCAAGCCCCTGCCGGTCAACGGCGCGGCCCAGCCCGTGCTGGAACTGGGGCAGGTGTCTTCTGAACAGGGACTGGGAACGGAGATCGTGCTTACCCCACCCGTGCCGGTGGACTTGGTCCAGGTCATGCACGAGGCCGACGCAAACACCGGCAACGAATGCCCCCTAGTCGCGGCGGAAGTGCATGGGCTCGTTCCCGTTTCCCCGGTGGCCGCCGATGTGACGCTGCGTGTTCGGCCCACTGTAACGGCACATGGAGTCCTGGCGTCCTTCGCCGCCTGGGTGCTGCAGTTGTTCCTGTAGCGTTTTGCGGCGGCACTGCACCGGGATTCAGTCGGCACTGTGCCTGTATCCGGCCGCGCGGAGAAGTCTGCCTTGGGCTTGCGCGACGGAGGGGGGGTGCGCTAATCTTGGATCGTCGCCATACCGGTATGGCGGCTCTTTCAGAGGTCTCCTTTGGCCCGTTACAAAGACAGGGAGAACATTGAGATGTGCAAACACGACACAGTGCGGCGCGTTCCGGCAAAGGCTTCGATCGAAGCGGTGCTGAACATAATCAGCGTGATTGTGGGCATCCTCGACGCGCTCTACACGCTGATCATGAAACTGATCGTCGGCGGGACAGACTGATTTCTCCCTTTCCAAACCCTGTGGCAAGTTGCCGGGCGGAAGACAGGCCGTGTGCCGTCGCGGGGCGTTTTCCCGCGGCGGTGCGCCGCGCGGGGAGCGGCGCAAACTCAGCGCGGACTGCGGACAGGCACGAGGGCTGCACTGAGGCAGGGACAAGGCGGCTTCATGTACGAACGGATTGAGGCGTGGCGCGCGCAGAACGCCCGAAGCATACTGGACAAGGCGCGGCAGAAGGCCGGGCAGGGGATGGACATTGACCTGGAGCGGGCGCACCCCCGCCTGATGTACATCCTGCTGGACCAGGGCTCCTGGCATGATCGTGACTGGGTCCAGGACATGTGGGCCGGACTGCTGGCGTCATCCTGCGCGGGCGACGCCCGCGACGAGAGCAACCTCATCTTCATCAACCTGCTCGGCGGAATGACGGTGAACGAGATCGCCATGTTCAACCACGCCTGCAACACGGCCAACAAGATTGTCTCGCCCGAGGGGCTGATTGTCGCCGACGTGCTTCACTGCGGCCTGCACCAGCTGGGAAGAATTGCCGGCATCGGCGATCTTTACAGTCTGGACCGGGAACTGGACCACATGCGCATGCTGGGACTGTTTCCATTCGGCATGGATTCGGAGGAGGACCGGCTGGTGGCGGACATCACGCCGAGCACGCTTGCGCTGCACATGTACGTGCGGTGCCAGGGCCACGCGGGTTCTCCGGCGGACTATTTTCTTTCCCTGTAACGGTGATCCAGGAGGGTTGAAGCAGTGTTGATGCCCGGCCGGGAGGCCTACGCGGAGGCCGTCCAGAATCCCGACAACTTTGGGCTGCCGCTGCTCCGTCGGCTGCGCCTTGTCCGCGATTCCCAGACGGGCGACCCCATGGCGTGGCCCGGCGCGTTCGGCATCGTGTTCCGCATGGAGAACAGCCAGGGCGATGCGCGGGCCGTGAAATGCTTCACCTCCGCCTACCCCATCCGGGCCGAACGCTACCAGGCGGTAAGCGAGTACTTTGACACCCTGTTCAGCCGCAACACCCCATCGGTGCGCTTTCTGGCGGAGAGCTATTACACCTCGCAGGGCATTCAGGTGGGGCGTCGCTGGCAGCCGGTGCTGGTCATGGACTGGGTGGAAGGCGAACTGTTCAACCGGCATCTGGCCGCGCTGTGCGCCGGGAAAGACCCCACGCCGCAACTGCTGGAGCTTGCGCGCACCTGGACGCAGCTGGTGCGGGCGCTGCGCGCCGACCGGCTGGTGCATGGCGACCTCCAGCACGGCAACATCCTGGTCACGCCGGAGGGCGCCGTCAAGCTGATTGACTATGACGGAATGTGCGTGCCCCTGCTGATAGGACGTTTCGTGCTGGAGGGGGGCCATCCCAACTACCAGCATCCGTGCCGCCTCCAGCAGTACAACGAGCGGCTCGACGAGTTCTCGGCGCTCGTCATCCTGGCCGGACTGGTCATAATCGCGGCGTATCCCAGCCTCTGGGAGCGTCACGATCTCCGGCGCAACGTGCTATTCCAGGAATCGGACTTCAAGAACCCGGAGAACTCGGCGCTGTTTGCTGAGCTTGGCACACTGGACCACCCGGCGGTTCGCATTGTGACCCAGGCGATGCGGCGCGCCTGCTTTGCCCGCAGCACCGACGAAATCCCGCGTTTTGACGAAGTGGCCGCCGCATTGGGGCTGTGACCTCCAAGATCGGCGTGACATTGTTCCTTCGCTGGGAGCGTCGGCATCCCTGCCGGCTCTTGACTGCAACGTTTTGGAGACAAACATGTTACCTCCAGTCCTGTTGATGCTGTGCGTTCTCCTCGGTGCCGGACCGTCACCGGGCGAGCACCGCGCGAATGTGCCTGTCACCATGGAGGGTCAGGCTTGGGTGTTGCACGTGCCGCCCTCACACAAGGGGCCGGTGGAATTGCGCTTTGTGGACCAGCCGGCATCGGTCATCGAGGCCGCCACGGGGAAGGCGCTGTCTTTCCGGTATGACGCGGGCACGGTGATCATGGAGCCCCCGGCGGTACTGCCGCCGGGGGGTTGTGAGGTTGCCGTTTCCTGGAAGGAGGGCCGCTACGAGAAGAACATGGAATCCTTTGCCGAACTTGACCGGCAACAGCCGCCAAAGCCGGGCGGCATCCTGTTTGTGGGCAGTTCGACCATACGCATCTGGAACCTGGAGGAAAGCTTTCCCGGGCTCAACGCGCTGAACCGGGGCTTCGGCGGCTCGCAGTATTCCGAGGCGGTGTATTACTTTGACCGGGTTATCCTGCCATACCACCCGGCCACGATGGTCATCTACGACGGCGACAATGACGTTGCCCACGGCAAATCACCCGAATGGGTGTTTGCCGACTTCGAGGCGCTCATGCGCCGAATCCGCTTCAGCCTGCCCGAGACGCGTGTCATCGTCCTTTCCATAAAGCCCTGCCCCGCCCGGTGGCCGCTGTGGGACAAAATGCAGCAGGTCAACACGATGATAAAGGAGTATGTGCAGAAACACGAACGAATGTTCTTTGTTGACAGCACTGCGCAGATCCTCGGCCCGGACGGCAAGCCAAGAGCAGACCTGTTTCAGAAGGACGGGCTCCACCTCAATGAGCAGGGATACGCCGTGTTTTCGGCACTGGTTAAGCCGCTGTTGGATGCGCCGGGAAAGTGACCCGCTTGCGGCCGGGCGGCGTGAAATATGCCCCGCAACCAAGGCAAAGAAATTTTTCTTGCGCTTTGTGGGATTTCTGCTATAATGTTTCCCGTTTCTTGGGTGGCCACTGTTTGGCCGAACCCAAGTGATCCGTCGATCAGCTCCTGTGGTGTACGCGATTGAGTAAAGTCCCGGCCCCGTTAGCGCTGAACCGACTGACATAGACACCGGGCACGTGGCCCAAACCGAACAAGGAGTTGATCGGGTATGAACATTTTCGTTGGCAACCTTTCTTTCAGCACGAAGGAAGACGGTCTTCGGGCCGCCTTCGAGGCGTACGGCCAGGTCTCCTCGGCCCGCGTCGTCACCGACCGTGAGACGGGCCGTTCGCGCGGCTTCGCCTTCGTCGAGATGGCGAATGACGCCGAAGCCCAGGCCGCGATCGCGGCGCTGGACGGCCGTGAGATTGACGGTCGCGCGCTGAAGGTCAATGAAGCGCGTCCGAAGGCAGAGGGCGGACGCGGCGGCGGCGGCGGTCGCAGCGGCGGTTACGGCGGCGGCGGCGGCGGTCGCAGCGGCGGCTACGGCGGCGGCGGCGGACGCGGCGGCGGCTACGGCGGCGGCGGTCGCTACTAAGCCACGGCTTCTGGCAGCAATTCAACCGGCCGGACACCCAGG
>CALDSM010000279.1 GCA_937923585.1 uncultured bacterium | reverse complement strand
AACGTCCCGGATCGGAAAGATGAGCCGGTTCCGGAAAAAGTCATACATGCCGCGGTCGCTGCGCTCGCCCCGCCGAAACAAGCCCGACGCCTCCAGCACATAGTCCTTGTACTGGCGGCGCACCGCCGCGTCGTACAGGTTCGTCCAGCCTTCAGGGGCAAACCCGACATTGAACTTTTCGGCCGTGGCCGTACTGATCTTGCGCTTTGCCAGGTAGGCCCGGCCCGTCTCGCCGATGGTACGGTCTGCCAACTGGCGCCGGTAAAGGTCCGCCGCGAATTTGCCCAGTTCCAGCAGTTGCCCGCGCTGGTACTCCTCGCGGTCGTCGCCCTCGCTGGGCAGCGCCAGCCGGATGCCCGCCTGGTCGGCCAATTTGCGCAGCGCCTCGGAAAAGCTCAGGCCCTCAAACTCCATCAGGAAGGTGAGCACATCGCCGCCCTTGCCGCTGCTGAAACAGTGATACATCTGCCGGTCGCGGCTCACAATAAACGAGGGCGTCTTCTCATTCGTGAACGGCGACAAGCCTTTAAACCGGCTCCCTCCCGACGGTTTCAGGCTCAGACGCGCGCCGATTACCTCGACAATGTCTACGGCGGCGAGCACCTGGGCTACGGTATCGCGGGAATACTTCAGCAAAATTTTACCTTGGCCTCATGATGATGCGGTTTGGGCACTTCACCCTAAGACAAGGAATAACAGCAACTTAGTGGACTTGCCGACGCGCTCAAATTCCAAATTAGGCGTCGTTTGGGCATATTTCACCCGTCTGCACCTTGTCAAGACGCAGAATATTACCATCCTCAAAACCAGTCTGTCAAATCTCGGCAGAGATATAATTGTCTTGGTCATTGCCGCCAAAGTGAAGCCATTCGCGACGACCGGATATACCTGTCGTAACATCGTCCGCGGGTCATGGCCTCACGGGATTAACTCACTTCGTTCGCAATGACGGTGATGTCCGGGCCATAGTAAATGGTGCGTTCCGTCTCACGTGCCCGATTTTCGATGGGGCTGGACAAATGGGTTTCAGTGCGCTAGAATATACTCTTGACAAGAGCCTGTGGTCCGCTTATTGATTGGCGGACTGAATTGAAGGCCCATCCTTGGATGTTTGCCCAAGGCAGAGAGGGATAGCGCATGAAGATGAGGTTGTATGCCGTGGTTCTGCTGCTGGCGGTGCTGTTCGTCGGTGTTGCGCAGGCCGTTCCGCCCGCGTACTCCGGCCAGTATGGGAATGCCGAGGAGCCCGCATTGCGTCCGGTGAAATGGACCTGGGTCGGCGTGAAATCGCTGGTCAAGTCCACGAAAGACGGGCTGGCCAGCGGGGTGCAGAAAGATCCGGCGAGCATGGCGGGCGAAGGCGCCCTGGGCGCGGTGAAGGGCACGGGCGGCCTGGCAAGCAGCCTCGGCCACGGCATTTTGGGCGCGCCGTTGCCGCCGAAGAAGGATGCCAAATCCCTGTCCTTTGAGCAGGCCGCCATGGTCGTAATCAACAACAGAACCGGGAAAGATGCCTGCTGCCCGGGCCAATGCGGGGGATGCTGTGAGCAGAAGCAGGATGCAGCGCAGCCCGACCCCGGTGCCAAGTACCGCCAACCCGCCCCGTCCACGGTGCTGCCCACCGAACCCGGACCGGATGCCAAGCCGCTGGTGGTCGAAGAATCGAAGCGGGAAAAGGCACAGCGCGTTTATGTGCCGCTGCAGATGAGTTACCGCTCGAACCGTCCGGTGGACGGCTCGGGGAACCTTCTCAAACTGGCGAAGTAGTTTTCAGCACAAGACACTGCGGTCAGGCGCGCCGACATTTCACCGGCGCGCCTTTCTTTGTGCCGTCATGCAGGACCGCGCGGCCGCGTCTTCCCGGTGCCGCCGGGGTGGTCCATGACGCGCCTTATTTCATCAACGAGGTCTTTCACGGTCACCGGTTTCACCAGCACGCTCCGGATTCCCGCCTCCCGCCATTGCGCGGAGGGCATCTGGTCGCTGTAGCCGGTAAACAGGATGATCGGAAGCCCCGACTGGCGCCGCGTGAGTTCCGCGGCGAGGTCGGTGCCCGCCATCCCCGGCATGATCTGATCCGTGATGACGATGTCAAAGCCGCCCGCGGACCGGTCCAGGGCGTCAAGCGCCTCCTGCGCGTTCTTGCAGAGCGTCACGGAGAAGCCCAACCGGGGCAGCGCCAAGTCGGCGAACCGGCGCACCGCCTCGTCGTCGTCCACGAACAGGACGCGTTCCCGGCCGCCGGTGAGGCGCTCCGCACGGGACGGCTCCTCGGCCTCCGCGCCCGCAACGCGGGGCAGATAGGCGTGGAACGCGGCGCCGACACCGACACGGCTCTCGGCCATGACCGCGCCCTCGTGGTCCGAGATGATGCCGTGCACCACGGCCAATCCCATGCCGGTGCCCTCGCCGGGCCCCTTGGTGGTGAAGAAGGGGTCGAACACCCGCGCGAGCACCGCGGGCGACATGCCGTGCCCGTTGTCGCTCACGGAAATCCGCACATAGGGGCCGACATGCAGTCTGGGATGGGTCGCGGCAAGGCGCTCGTCCACCTCCACATCGCCAATCTTCACCTCCAGCCTGCCGCCTTTCTTCTTCATGGCGTGGGCGGCGTTGGTGCAGAAGTTCATGAGCACCTGGTGCATCTGGGCTGCGTTTGCCATGGCCGCCCCGGAATGCACGTCCACGCTGTCTATAATCTCAATGTTGGAGGGAAGCGTGGCGCGCAGCAGCTTGATGGCCTCGCGCGCGATGATGTGAAGGTAGATGGGGGACCGCTCGCGGCCCGACTGGCGGCTGAATATGAGAATCTGTTTGACCAGGTCCTTCGCGCGGTGCGCGGCCTGCAGCGCCTCCACGAGATCGCCGCGCGGGCGCGATTTTGCGGGCAAATCGCGGATGGCCAGGTCGGTCAGTCCGATGATGCCCGCGAGAATGTTGTTGAAATCATGCGCGATGCCGCCCGCCAGCACGCCGAGGCTTTCGAGACGCTGCGAGTGCTGCATCTCATGCTCCAGCCGGCGGCGCTCCTCCTCCATGCGGACGCGCGCGGTCACGTCCTTCATCGCGCCGATGACCCGCACCGCGCGCCCGTCCTCCCCGGGCAGCGCGACGCCGGTGTCCTCAATGTGGCGCTCCTCGCCGGATTTGTGCAGGACGCGGTACTCCATCTGGTACCGGCCCACGGTTTCGAGCGCCTCTGTCAACCGCGCCGTCACCCTGGTCCGGTCTTCGGAGTGGATGTGCCGCTGCCATCGCCGCCAGCCGACGTAGCGCATTTCCGCCGGGGAGTAGCCCATCACCTGCGTCACCGCGCCGCCCCAGGTGATCTTGCCCGTCATGATGTTGCAGTCATAGATCATCTGGCCCGTTTGCGCCAGGAAAGGGTACTCGTAGTCCTGCGGCCCGGTCCCCCCGCCCGTGTGCCGCGCCACCGCCACCACGGCGCGGCCGTCCGCCGCGTTTATGACGCCCGCGGTGATGCTCACAGGCACTTGCCGGCCATCCTTGCCCAGCAGCACTGTTTCAAAGGTGAGCAGCCGGTGCTGGAGAATGCTCTCGATCCGGCCCTGAAGGCCATGCACCCGGTCCGGTGCGGACAGTTCGCGCAGCGTGAGCCGCAGGGCCTCCTCGCGGCTGTAACCCAGCCAGCGGCAGGCGCTGTCGTTCATTTCCAGCACCCGCCCGGCGGCGCCTTTTGCGGCGACCTCGAACACAATGATCGCCTCGCCGCTCACGTCGAAGATCAGCCGGTGGCGCTGATCCATTTCATGCAGTTCCCGGGCGCGATCCTCGGCCACCTCGGCGAGACGCCGGTTCACCGCCCGCAGTCCCTTTTCGGCCCGGTTGATGCGCAGCATCACGCGAATCTTCGCCATCAGTTCGGCGGGCTCTGCGGAGCGGTCCAGCAGGTCGTCCGCCCCGGCCTCCAGCCCCGCCACCCGCGTCCGCGAGTCCGTGCTCCCGTCGGTGGTCAGCAGGATGGGAAAGTAGTCGGTGCGCGGGTCCGCCTTGAGCCTGCGGCACAGGTCAATGCCGCTGATTTCGGGCATGTTCAGATCTATGACTGCACAGTCCAGACTGCCGTCCGCCGCGAGCACAAAGGCCTTTTCCGGTGAGGAGGTCGCCAGCACCCGGCATCCGGGCATCTCCGCCTGCAACACCGCGGCAAGCGCCTCAAGATTTGCGCGCTTGTCATCCACCAGCAACAGCACGGGCAGCAGCCGTTCTTTTCGATGGGACTTGGGCATGGAAGATTCCAATTAAAGCCATTATAGCCCCACAGCGTCCGCATCGGGTATTATGGGGCGCAGGCGCGGTTCGCAACCGCCGGAGTATTGCACCCATGCGATTCATAACCACGGAAATCGAAGGAGTGGTCATCATCGAGCCCGACGTGTACCGGGATACGCGCGGGTTCTTTCTGGAGACCTATCATGCCGAGAAATACAGGAACGGCGGCATAGACGCCGTATTTGTGCAGGACAACCAGTCCCGATCCGTAAAAGACACCCTGCGCGGGCTTCACGGCCAGTTGCGGCACCCCCAGGGCAAACTCATCCGCGCCATCGAGGGTGAGATATGGGATGTTGCGGTGGACCTGCGCCGCGATTCCCCCACCTTCGGCCGCCATGTGACAGCGACGCTGTCGGCCGATAATTTCAGGCAAATGTTCATTCCCCCCGGATTCGCCCACGGATTCTGCGTGCTGAGCGATGTCGCGCAGATCGAATATAAATGCACCGATTTCTACCGGCCCGGCGACGAATTTGCCGTCGCATGGAATGACCCGGAGATTGGCATTTCCTGGCCTGTGGCCGAACCGCTGCTTTCCGAGCGCGACCACAACGCGCCGAGGCTGGCGGAAGTGGTTGGGCGCCTGTAGACACCCCGAGTCTCTTTAAGACAAGCGCCGGAGTCAGGTCTTCTTGATGTCAAACTTGGGCAGTTCCTTCACTTGGTCTTCGGTGGCCCGCAGGGGGTTGTCCTGCTCCACCAGCCATTGGAGCGCGTCGCGCAGCACAATGTTGGTCTGTGCCAGGTCAATCCCCACATGGTCGGACTCGTACCAGGTAATCTTCTTCGGCTCGCCGGCCTTGTCCTGCAGGGCTTTGCCTGCGGGAGCAGGCACCAGCACGTCGTACTTGCCGTTTTGGAAGTACACGGGGGTCGGGGCGATCTTGTCCACATAGCGAATCGGATCGGCCACGCTTCCGAAGTAGCGGGCCAGCGGCGTGGCGCACCAGATGACCGCGCCCGCGATTCGGTCCTGCATGGGTGTGAGTTTGGGCAGGGGCGGTTTCTCGGGATTGAATTTGTCCCCGTCAATCCAGCCAAATCCGGCTGCAATACCCAGCCGGGTCGCCGTCGAATTGATGAGTTTTCCAAGATCGCCGCCGCCGTAGACCAGTATGCCCGCCCGGACCCGTTTGTCCCAGGCCATCACGGTGCTGCCCGTGATGGCGCCGTAGCTGGCACCGACGAGATAAATGCGTTCCGGGTCAATGTCCGGACGGCTTGCCAGATAGCCAATCAGCCGCCGTGTCTCATTAATGGTCTTGGCCGGACGCTGCCGAAAGGCGCGCGCGCTCGCCAAAGGCGGCGTGCCTTTGGGCAGTTTGCGCTCACCCTGCATGTATTGGTCCATGCTTGCAAAGGCAAAGCCGGTCTGGTTGAAGGGCGCGCAGATTTCCTTCAGGAAATTCTTGTTCTGGCCAATGCCATGCAGGAAGACAATGGCTGGCAGCGGTTTGGGGTGCTTGATCGGCATGCTCAGCAGCGTGGGCACCTTCTCCCCCGCATAACCGTCGAAGGTGAACTTCGTGATTTCGTATCCCATGTCCGGAGTTTCCGGGTTCACGGGCTGGGTCTCCACGACCTGCACGTTGTACGGGGCCTTGGGATCGTAATTGTCGAAATACCTGCCGTCACTGTATCCTTTTAGCAGCATGGCGGCCACGAGCAGGCACAGCAAGGCAACGCCGGCTATCTTCAGAGCTTTTTTGAACATTTGGACACTTCTCCAGAGGATGACCGTGTTTGGAGTACACCAATAGGAGGACCGGGTCCGCCGCAACGCGGCGCATGATAACCGGACCACCCCGGACAGCGTCAAGTTTCAATTATGCGCGCCGTGCCCACCATAAATAGATTGACTGGCGGGGGTTGCGTGTGCTAAACTCCCGCCGCTCTGTGTACCGGTGTCGGTGCGCGTGGACTTGGACCAAGTCGGCGGTTCTTTCCCTGACCAAGAAGAAAGCGCCGTTATTATGCGCGTTCGCGGCGTAGTTTGCGGACGCGTTATGCCGGAGGGCCGTATGGCCGCGATGAAAGTTGGGCTCGTTGGGTGCGGAAACATTGCATCCGCACTGTGTGAGGCCATGGCGGACGGACGGATTGGCGCGGAAGTGACCGGGCTGATGGACGTGGACGCCGGGAAGGCCGAGCGGCTCCGGCAGCAATACAAGTTGAATGCAGCGATTGGCACGCTCGACGAGACGGCGGCCGCATGCGACTTCCTGGTGGAAGCCGCCGTGGCTGCGGCGGTTCCCGACGTGGTGCGCACCGCGGCGAAGCATGGGGTGGACTGCCTCATCATGAGCCTCGGCGGACTGATGCTCAACCCGGACCTTTTCGGCGTTGCGCGGCAGGGCAACATCCTGATTTGCATGCCCTCCGGCGCGATCTGCGGGCTGGACGGCATCCGTTCGGCCGTGCAGGGCGGACTGGATTCGGTGACGCTCACGACGCGCAAGCCGCCTGCGGGACTCAAGGGCGCGCCTTACCTCGTGAACAATGGCATCAGCGTGGACGGGCTGACCGAGCCGCTGGTGGTGTTCGACGGTTCCGCGCTGGATGCGGTGAAGGCGTTCCCGGCCAACGTGAACGTGGCCGCGGCGCTGAGTCTTGCGGGCGTTGGTGCCGAGCGGACCAAGGTGCGCGTGGTGGCCGACCCGGCTGCGACGACCAATTCGCATGAGATAACGGCCAAGGGGCCGTTCGGTGAACTGCGGGCGATGACCAACAACCTGCCTTCGCCGAACAACCCGAAGTCGAGTTATCTGGCCTCGCTTTCGGCCATTGCCGAATTGCGGGCGGCCGCCGTGCGGTTTGACGCCGGCACATCGGCTGAACAGGCTTGAAGACGCGGCGCGGCGGGCATATACAAGGCCCGGTGCGGCGCGACAAAATTTGGACGGAGATGGATAACATGTATGCAGTGGTGACAACAGGCGGCAAACAGTACCGCGTGGCGCAGGGTGACCTGATTCGCGTGGAAAAGCTCGACAATCCCGTGGGCGACCTTGTGGAACTGGACGAGGTGCAGCTTATCGCCAAGGGCGGTGCGGACGTCGTGGTTGACCCCCAGGCGCTGACGGACAGCAAGGTGGTCGCGGAAGTGAAGGCGCACGGCCTGAACAAGAAAATCCGCGTCTACAAGTACAAGAAGCGCAAAGGCTACGAGCGGACGCAGGGACACCGGCAGTGCTTCACGGAACTTGAGATCCGCGAGATCAAGGCATAAAGGGAGAATAAGACATGGCTCACAAGAAAGCAGGCGGAAGCTCGCGCAACGGCCGCGACAGCAACTCACAGCGGCTGGGCGTCAAGCGCTACGGCGGCCAGAAGGTCCTCGCGGGCAACATCATCATCCGGCAGCGCGGTTCCAAGGTGCATCCCGGCGTCAATTGCGGCATCGGCAGGGACCACACCCTGTTTGCCCTCGTGGACGGCGTGGTGCAGTTCCGGTACTTCAAGAAGGGCCGCCACTGCGTGGACATCGTCCCCGTCGCGGCTGCCGCCGAGTAAGTTGAACTTTCCCGCTTCGGCGGAGCGCAAGGTTTTCTCGACACCCTCAACTCGCTTGGGGGTGTTTTGATTTGGAGGTATGCGCGGTTGTTTGACCGCGCACGAGGCTGTGAAAGAAAGAGGCTGGAAGCCTATTCTGCTTTGACCCACACTTTGGCGGTTTCTAAATGTTTATCGATCATGCAAGAATCAAGGTCAACGGCGGCAACGGCGGCAACGGCTGCTGCGCCTTCAAGCGTGAGGCCTTCATCCCCAACGGCGGTCCCAACGGCGGCGACGGCGGAAACGGCGGCGATGTCTACTTGGTGGCCACCAAGAAGCTGGCCACGCTGTTGGATCTGTCCTACCACGCCCACTGGGTGGGCAACCGGGGCATGCACGGACGGGGCAGCGACTGCCACGGCAAGAACGGCGCGGAAATGATTATCGAGGTGCCCTGCGGCACGGCGGTGCGCGATTTCCAGAGCGGTGAGATGCTGGCCGATCTCGTGGAGGAGGGCCAGCGGTATCTGGCGGCGCGCGGCGGCAAGGGCGGCCGGGGCAACGCCCGCTTTGCCACGCACCAGAACCGTGCGCCGAAATTTGCGGAAAAGGGTGAGCCGGGCGATGAAAAGGAATACCTCCTCGAACTGAAGGTGATTGCCGAGGTCGGCCTGGTGGGCCTACCCAATGCCGGCAAGTCCACCCTGCTCGCGGCCGTTACGGCGGCCCGGCCCAAAATTGCCGATTACCCCTTCACCACGCTGTCGCCCAACCTGGGGATTGTCGGCCTTTCGGGGCACCGCCTCTTTACCATGGCCGACATACCCGGAATCATTGAGGGCGCCGCCGAGGGCAAGGGCCTTGGCCACGATTTCCTGCGGCACATCGAGCGCACGCAGGTGCTGCTCTTCCTGATAGATCTGGGTGACGAAGACCCCCTGGCCACCCGGAAGGTTCTCGAAAGCGAACTGGAGCGGCACAGCCTCGCGTTCCGTGACCGGCCCCGGATCTATGCCTTCAACAAGGCCGACATCCCGGAAAACCGGGAGCGCTTTGCCGAACTTGCCGCCGCACTGCAGCCGGCATGGATGATTTCCGCCGCCACGCACGAGGGGCTCGACCTGCTGCTTGAAGCGCTTTGGGCCGAGGTGGAGAAGGCGCGCCAGCGCTCGCTCGAAGACGCCCAGGCCGCCAAGGATGCGCCGGAACCCGACCGTGAATATACTTATGAGGCGCCGTTCCAGATCACGCGCATTCCCGAAGGCTTTGAGGTCGAGGGGCGCAGGCCGATCCAGGCGGTGCAGATGACCGATTTTGACAACGAACAGGCCATAGAACACCTGCAACTCCGACTCCGGAAGATGGGGGTGCTCAAGGCCCTCAAACGCATGGGTGCCCAGCCCGGCCAGACGGTCCGCATTGGCGGCGTGGACTTGGACTATCAGCCGGACTGAGGGGGTTGCCCGCGCGGGAAAGTCTTTTCTTGCTCCGGCTCTTAATCTTGCTCCTGCTCAGGGTTTCTCCTGATTTGGAGCAATATTAAGAGCAGGAGCAAGAGCAAGGAACAATGGCATGGATGACAAATTCCAGTCCCGGCCCAAGCGGCTGGTCGTCAAGATCGGCACCAACCTGCTGAGCGGCAAGCGCGCCTTCGACGGACAGGTGATGGAGGCCGTCGTCCGCGAGCTGTGCGATCTCAAGACGGCGGACGGCACCGACGTGCTCGTCGTCAGTTCCGGTGCGGTCGGTTGCGGCATGAGCGCGCTCGGCCTGGAACGCCGCCCGACACTGCTTCCCGAAAAGCAGGCCGTGGCGGCGGTCGGCCAGTCCCGGCTCATGCACTACTACGAGACACTGGTGACCACCCACGGGGCAGGCCTCAGAAGCGCGCAGGTGCTGCTCACCCAGGCCGATCTCGACGAGCGCCGCAACTATTTGAACGTCCGCAACACGCTGACGACGCTGTTCGGGATGAAGAACGTCATCCCCGTCATCAACGAAAACGACTCCACCGCGACCGAAGAACTGCGCTTCGGCGACAACGACACGCTGGCCGCCAAGATAGCCGCCAAGATCAATGCCGACCTGCTGATCATTCTTACGGATGTGGACGGGCTCTTTGACCGCAACCCCGACAAGGACAAGCGGGCCAGGCTCATCACGGTGGTGGACGAGGGTGGGATAACCCACGATTTGGAGGCGGTTGCCGGCGGCGCCGGCAGCATCGCCTCCACCGGCGGCATGCGCACCAAACTGGAGGCCGCCCGCATCGCCACCGCTGCGGGCGTGCGCTGCATCATCGCCAACGGCTACAAATCCGGCGTCATCCACGGCGTTCTGGAAGGGACGCTCCCCTGCACCGAGTTCCTCCCCGCCCATTCCGCCCTGTCGCACCGCAAGCGCTGGATCGCCTTTGGCCGGTCCACCCGGGGCACGGTCCGCATTGACGGCGGCGCCCGCTCCGCGCTGCTGCACCGCGGCAAGAGCCTGCTGCCCGCCGGGATCACGGATGTCGAGGGACAGTTCGATGCGGGTGCGTCGGTGCGCATTGTGGACGGCGCGGGAGAGGTGATTGCGCGCGGCCTGGTCAATTACGGCAGCGACGACATACGCCGCATCATGCGCCACAAGAGCACCGAAATTGCCGCCCTGCTCGGGCACAAGGACTTTGACGAGGTCATCCACCGCGACAATCTGGTGGTGCTGTAGGCTGGGACCTGCAGGGGAATGTGGGACAGCCGCCCTCGGCTGTCGGTGTGCGGCGAATGCCCAAGGGACGACAGCCGAGGGCGGCTGTCCCACATTCCCGCGTCAGACAACGGCCGCGGGGCCCGTTTCCGGACCCCGCGGGATGGAGAGGGTGTATGTGCAATCCGCACCGGCGCTATGACACGTCAAGCGCCACGTAACGGGAGGATTGTCCGTCCTGAATGAGCAGCAGCGCCGACTGGTCCTTGGGACCCTTCTGGATGGCCTCCTCAAATTCACGGGGGTTGTTAACGGTCTGCCGGTTCACTTCCTTGATCAGCATGCCCGGCTTGATCCCGGCGCGGGCTGCTCCGGAACCGGGTGTCACCTGAGACACGACCACGCCCGTTTCGCCCTCATAGCCCATGCGCTTGGCCAGGTCGTCGTTCAGACCCTGCACAGTGATGCCGAGTTTGGTGGTCGGCTCCTGTTTACCGCCTTCCGCTTTGGCCGTCTTGTCTCCAGGCAAGGAACCCACCTCAACGGTCTTCTCAATGCGGTTTCCACCGCGAATAAGAGCCAGTTTCAGCGATGTGCCGGGGGCCGTGGTGGAAATGTGGCTGCGGAAGGCGCCAATCTCGCCCACCGGCTGGCCATCCAGTTCCACGATGACGTCATCCCGCTGCAGCCCGGCCTTCTCCGCCGGCGAATCCTTGGTCACGTTCGCGATGAGCACGCCGTGGCCGTCGGCCAGTTTGAACCACTTGGCCAGATCGGGGGTCACCTCCTGGATGTTGATGCCCAGGAAACCGCGCGTGATGGTGCCGTGCTCCCGCAGTTGGTCGGCAATGTACTTGACCATGTTGATGGGTATGGCAAAGCCGACCCCATTGCTGCCGCCGGTGCGGCTCACGATGGCGGTGTTCATACCGATCACCTCGCTCTGCATGTTCAGCAGCGGGCCGCCCGAATTGCCCGGGTTGATGGACGCGTCGGTCTGGATGAAGTCGGCATAGTCAACGATGTTCACGTCACCGCGCCCCCGGGCGCTCACGATGCCCGAGGTCACCGAGTGTTTCAGGCCAAAGGGGCTGCCTATCGCGAGCACCCATTCGCCCACCCGTACCTTGTCGGAATCGCCGAATTTGAGTGTGGGGAGGCCTGTCGCCTCCACCTTGATCAGCGCGATCTCCGTCTGCGGGTCCGAGCCGACCAGTTTGGCGTCAAAACTGCGCCCGTCTTCCAGCGTCACCTTCAGTTTGTCGGCATCGCCCGCAACGTGGTGGTTGGTCACGATGTAACCGTCCTGCGAGATGATGAAACCCGAACCCTCGCCCACCGGCACGGGTGTTGAATCCGGCTCCTGCATGCGCGGCATGCCGCGGCGCCCGCCCATGGGCGGACCGCCGAAGAACCGCTGAAAGAGGTCGTCGGGGCTCATGGGCATCCCGTCCTGCTCCTCGAAGACCATGGGGCCGCCCTTCACGTTCTTTTCGATGCTGATGTTCACCACGGCGGGTGAAGCGTCGCCTGAGACCTGTTCAAAGGCGTCGCTTAGTGCCTGCACCGTCGCAAGGGACTGCGCCCTGTCCGCGGCGGCTACCGGTTTGGATTGCACTCCCATTACAGCCATAAAGGCAACAAGGACTATAACTGTTCCGCCCAGCGTTGCCCATCCGGCGCGTCTTCTCAGCGTGCTCATAATAAAGCTCCTTTCTCATGTGCGGCTTTTTCCATCGTTGACCGCACATCGTTCGTTCATCGCCTTCCTGTTAGCATCCGGCGTGCCAATTTCCATTCCATTTCCTAAGTGGCTTTGCGACAAGCCTTTCCGCTGAAGGGTCTTCAACAGGCATCCGCGCAGGATGGAAATTTTCAGACCTTCTGTCCTTTTTCAGGCATTACTCCCGCCCCAGGGCGCAGCCCGCTGGAACTGCGGGCGGCAGAACGGTTATACAAAGGCTGCTACTTGACCGTCGTTCTTTTAACAGGAGCAACTGCAATGGCTGACATGAATCGCCGGGAGTTTATCGCGGGTGCGCTGGGCGGCACCCTGGGTCTGGGTTTCGCAGCGACCGGACGGACGGCCGAGAGCACGCAACCCGCCAAGCGTCCGCCCAATTTCATCGTCATTCTCGCCGATGACATGGGCGCCAAGGAGCTTTCCTGCTACGGCAACACGGCGCACCGCACGCCAAACCTGGACAAACTGGCCGAATCAGGGGTGAAGTTTGAAACCTGCTATGCCTCGCCGCTGTGCCATCCATCGCGCGTCATGCTCATGACCGGCCAGTACGGCTGCCACAACGGCGTCTACAACTTCGCCAACCGGCGGGGCGGTCCCGACCCGAACTCCCCGGTGGAGGACATCGCAAAGAGCCATGTCACTTTCGCCAACCTGCTCAAGAAGGCGGGCTATGCGACGGCCCTCTCGGGAAAGTGGCAGTTGTCGGGCCGCCAGCCCAATCTCATCCGCGAGTGCGATTTTGACGAGTACTGCATGTGGGCCTACCTCGCCGATCTGCCGGCGGGGGCAAAGCATACCGGCGGCTGGGAGGGCAGCGGCAAGACAAAGCCCTCCCGGTACTGGAACCCCTGCATCGTGAAGAACGGCGAGTACGTGCCGACCAAGCCCGACGACTACGGCCCGGACATCCATCATGACTTCGTCGCGGACTTTATCCGACGCAATAAGGAAAAGCCCTTTTTTGTCTATTACACGATGTGCCTGACCCATGCCCCGCACTGTCCAACGCCCGACACGCTCAAGCCGGATGTGGACCGGTTCACGCACAGCCCGGAGAACTTCAAGGGCTGCATTGAATACGCCGACAAACTGGTGGGAAGACTGACGGCAACGCTCGACGAACTGGGTCTGCGCGACAACACCATCGTCCTTTTCACCGGCGACAACGGCACCGGCGGCGACGGCAAGGCCACCCCCACCGAACTGGGCGCGCGCGTGCCGATGATTGCGAACTGTCCGGGCATCATCAAGCAGCGCGGCGCAACCCTGGAACTCACTGATTTCTCCGACGTGCTCCCGACCCTGATGGAACTGGCCGGGGCGCCCCTCCCCAATGACCGTCCCATTGACGGCAAGTCGCTGGCGCCCTTCCTGCTGGGCAAGAGCGAGACCACGCGCGACTGGATCCACAGTTTCCTGGGCGACGCGCGCATGCTGCGCACCAAGCGGTGGCTCCTGGAGGACAACACGCCGCTCCACTACGGCCGTCTCTATGACTGCGGGGACAGCAGAAACGGTGTCGGCTACCGCGAGGCAACCAAGGAGGAAACCCCCGAGGTGCTCGCGGTGAAGGAGCAATTCAAAGTGCTGCTCGAGAGACTGCCCGCGCCGGTGCTTCCCGTAGAGGGCGATCCCGGTGGGCCCAAGCCCGGCCGCAGGGAGGCCCGTCAAGCCAAACGCGCGGCGCGCAAACAACGGTAATCCGTTTTGACTGTCCAAGCCGATCCTGAAAAGTGTATCCTTTTGCCCAAGTCAACCAGGCAGGAGACCATATGAAGGATTCCGTGAAGATAACGGCGATTGTGGGCACGTACCGCAGGGGCGGCGTGGTGGATTCGGCAGTGGATGCGATTCTTGCCTCGGCGGAGGAAGAGGGTGCCGAGACCAGCAAGATCTACCTCATAGACAAGGGCATTGAATTCTGCTCCAACTGCCGCACCTGCACCCAAAAGCCCGGCGAGCGGCGCGGCGAATGCCCCAAGAAGGACGAAATGGCCTCTATCCTCGATGAAGTTGATCGGTCGGATGCCATCATTCTGGCTTCCCCCATGAACTTTTGGTCCGTGACAGCGATCATGAAACGCTTCATCGAACGGCTGGTCTGCTTTGCCTACTGGCCCTGGGGCCAGCCCGCCCCGAAAACGCGCAACATGCGGCGTGACAAGCGCGCCGTGGTGGTCGCATCCTGCGCCGCACCGGCCATCCTCGCGCGCCTGCGCACCCGGATGAGCGGCCTGCTCAAGACCGCCGCCGACCTACTCGGCGCGAAAACCGTCGGTGTGCTGTTCATGGGCCTGTCTGCGATGAAGCAGGACCAGCCGTTAAGTGTGCGCAACAAGAAGAAAGCCTGGCTCCTGGGAAAAAGACTAGCGGGTCGCGGCTGAATACCGGGTCCTCTCCCGCATCATGGAAAGCGGGTGACGCATTCCAGACGCCGAAGGGTCGGCCCAAACGCTATCCGGCCTTCTTCAAGACCACACGCTCAACGCAAATTGCGTTCTGCTGGTCCGGTTTGGCGTGTGGGAACCCGGGGCCTTCAAACTTGATGCTCGCCCAGACTTCAAAGGCCTGATCGGGGTGTTCCGGGTCAACAAGATCTTCCAGGTCAAACTGGATGACCCAACTCCAGAAGAAATACACGTAGTACGCCGAACCGATGGGGAACGCACCCAGTTTGTACCAGTGATAGCCGGGTCCGGGGATGTCCTCTTCGCGAATCACCGCAGCGCCGATACCCCGCTTGTTGACCGTGTCGTAAAGTCCCCAGGACATGGGCAGCACATACCGTTCCATGTCCTTATCGGACAACTCCAGACGGTTGGTAATACCTGATTCTGCCTCTGAGTCTGAAATGCGTTTTGCCTCATCCTGATAATTGCGGGACAGGTCCGCCGTGTAGTCGAAAATGGCACCGGGTGGCACATCCCGGAACTGCGCGGGCAGTGCCATGCTAACCGGACGGACCAGCAAGGGCTTCAACTCCGCGTCCATTTCGGCCAACGCGGCGGCCTGCGCCGCGGGAGGAATCCGGAATTCAATCTGCGTTTTCCATGTATCGCGACACCGTTCCGCCACCGCATCGAGGTTCAACGGGAACCTGGCAGGGTCATTGCCGGCACGATGCCATTGCACGTTGAGTTCCCGATACAGCACCAGCGTGGCGCGGTCGAGCGGCAGCCGCGCATGGCGCACGCGGCGCAGCAGCACCGTATCATCCCTGACCGACACCTCTGCCTGGTCGAAGAGTTCTTGCGCGCCGCGGACAAAGTCCAAGTCCAGGTAACGGTATTGGGACGGCGACGCGCCCATGCTGAGGTAACTGGTCTTGGCCTCGGCGGCTCTTTCGAGCCGGCTGAGATAGTCGCCAACCGTCTTGCCCGCCGGTCCGTAGAAACCGTCCATGAAGATGCGCACCTGCCTCCCA
>CALDSM010000278.1 GCA_937923585.1 uncultured bacterium | reverse complement strand
CTGGTGGCACTGTCCAAGACCGTTGCCGACAGGGGTGGCCGACTTGTCCTGCGCAGGGGTGAGACGGCCGAACAGGTGGCGGATGTCGCGCGGCAGTGCGGCGCCGACACCGTCTTTTGCCACCGCATCGTTGACCCCGAAGAGGAATCCCGGCTGGGCCGCGTGCGCGCGGCGCTGGAAAAGTGCGGCGTACGCCTGCGCGTCTTTGCGCCCAATCTCTTGGCCGAACCCGGAAAGGTCATGAACCGTTCCGGCGAGCCGTTCAAAGTCTTCACCCCCTTCCACAAGGCCGTGCGGCAGATTCCCGTGGCCGATCCGGTCCCCGTCCCGGCGTGTCTCGATGGTCCCTGGCGTGCCGTGGATTCGCTTGCGCTGGAAGCATTGGAACTCCTGCCCCGGCACGACTGGGCGGCGGGTCTGCGCGACTGCTGGATGCCCGGCGAAGCCGGGGCGGAGCGGAATGCCCAGACTTTTCTTGAAGGGTCTGTTGGGCGGTATCCGGAGGACCGGGATGTGCCCGGCGTGACAGGCACTTCCAGAATCTCACCCCACCTGCATTTTGGCGAGGTCAGCGCGCGCACCCTCTTTCACGAGGCATCGCTTCACATGGAGGCGGCGGGCGGGGCGGGGGTGTTGCGCGGCGGCGAGGCATGGCTGCGCCAGCTGTACTGGCGGGAATTTGCGCACCACCTGCTGTTCCATTACCCGCATTTGACCCACGCGCCGATGCGGGCCGAATTCGCAGTGTTTCCCTGGCGGAATGACGCGGAGCTGCTTGATGCCTGGCGGCGCGGGCGGACGGGGTACCCGATGGTGGATGCGGGCATGCGCGAACTATGGCGCACCGGCTGGATGCACAACCGGGTGCGCATGGTTGTCGCGTCGTTTCTGGTGAAGCACCTGCTCCAGCCCTGGCAGGACGGGGCTGCGTGGTTCACGGACACGCTGGTGGATGCCGATTTGGCCAACAACACGCTGGGTTGGCAGTGGACGGCGGGGTGCGGTCCCGATGCCACGCCCTACTTCCGCGTGTTCAACCCGGCGCTGCAGGGGGAACGCTTCGACGCGGACGGCGCCTATGTGCGCCGCTGGGTGCCGGAACTGGCCCGGCTGGACGCAAAACATCTCCACGCGCCGTGGGACGCGCCGCCGGAGAAACTTCGTGAAGCGGGCGTGGTGCCGGGGCGCGACTATCCACCCCCGACCGTGGAGCACGCCGGCGCGCGCCAGCGCGCGCTGCTTGCCTATGAGCGGGTGCGGCGCGCATAAGGATTTTGCAGGGTGCGTGAAGCGGCGCTTTGCACCGCTTCACGCACCCTTGCACGTTTGAACTACGCGGTCTTCTCCAGTGATATGGGCGTTTCGATCCAGCGCCGAACGCGGTTAATGGCCGCCGCGGCCACACCGGGCACCACGCGCTTTACCGTTTCGGAAAGCTCCATGCCGTAGTCAATGCGCTCCGGCTCCACGCCCAGCACGGCCATGCGCGGCTTGGGACCGGTCATCAGCCGCATGGCCCCGACAAGACCCATCTCATGCATGCCCGCCCGGCGGTCCCAGTCCGCAATGCCCGACTCGGCCACCGCATAGAGCGTGCCCGGCGCGCAGCCGGCGCGCATGGCGTCAATGGCAAGCACCCGGTCCACCCGCTCCAGCAGGGGCAGCACGTCAAGCACGGCCACGCCCACCTCAACAATGGCGATTTCGCGGCCCCAGTCAGCCGGGCGCAGCGCGCGGACCAGGCGGGTCGCATGCACGCCCACGCCGTCATCGCCGAGCAGTTCGTTGCCCAGTCCGGCTATCAGAATTCTCCGTCCCGTTTGCCCCATCATGCCGTCTCCGCCGTCCGCAGCGCGCCGCCAACGGGCAGACAAAGCCGAACAGAAACGCCCAAAGGTGCAGCATTTCGAAAATGCCGGGAGACAGCGAGCAGGGCGCACCTGTCTGATGCGGAAGGTGAAGGGGTGTTCGCCGGAAGGCGGAGGGCAATCAATGGCGTCCGTTTACCGCACATACTGCAAAACAGCATCCGGGATTCGGCACGGCAGCGTCCTGCATCCACTGCCGCAATCGTCTGCCATGCCACGTTCAATCCAATTGGATTGTACCATGCGTCCCGCATTGCCGCCGTCGAATCAGAAAGTGCTTTCGCGGCATGATCTCGCGCGGCGGGCGGGTCTCGCCGGGGGATGTTGCCCGCGTGAGCATGAATGATATGATGGGCGTCAGCCAGTTCGCGGGGGAGCCGTTGAGGCGGGCCTTCAACGGTGAACCGCGGAGACCAATTGCGAGGGACCAAACCGCATGATTCGCCGGATGCGCGTGACAGTGCAGGGCGTGGTGCAGGGGGTCGGTTTCCGGCCCTTTGTCTACGGGGTTGCCGCGCGGCTCGGACTGGCCGGCCACGTCTGCAATGACACTTCGGGCGTGTTTATCGAGGTGGAGGGCGACGATGCGGCCATAGAAGTCTTTCTTGGCCTGCTGCACGACACCCCCCCGCCCATGGCGCGGATAGAGTCCATACGGCATGAATATGTGGAGCTGGTTGGCGAATCGGGGTTTCGTGTTCTGGAAAGTGCCGCCCAGGGCCGTGCCCGGGTGTTCATTTCTCCTGACCTGGCCGTTTGCCGCAACTGCGTTGCCGAACTGCAGGATAGCCGCAACCGCCGCCACAGGCACCCCTTCATCAACTGCACCCACTGCGGCCCGCGCTACACCATCATAGAGCGTGTTCCCTATGACCGCGCCCGCACCACGATGGCCGAGTTTGAGATGTGTCCGCATTGCCGCGCCGAGTACGCCGACCCCCGTGACAGGCGCTTTCACGCCGAGGCCACGTGCTGCCCCGACTGCGGACCGAAACTGGAGATTACCGATCCCCATGGCCGCCGCATTGAATGTGACGACCCCATGGGTGAGGCGGTCCGCCGTCTTGCGGCGGGCCAGATTCTGGCCATCAAGGGCGTCGGCGGATTTCATCTCGCATGCGATGCAGCCAACAGGACTACCGTCTGTGAACTGCGCCGCCGCAAGCGGCGCGACCTGAAACCCTTTGCCGTCATGGCGTCGTTTTCGGGCATGGCGGGACGGATCGGCGTGCTCGACACGGCGTCGGAGCGCCTGCTGGAGAGCCCCGAGCGGCCCATCGTGCTGGTGCCGAAGCGCACGGGCATCGCCGGGCGTGTTGCCGAGGAGGTGGCACCGCGCAACTCGCGCATCGGAATCATGCTGCCCTACACGCCCATCCACCACATGCTCTTTGACGACCCGTTCAAGGTCTACGTAATGACCAGCGGCAATGTTTCAGACGAGCCCATCGCGCACGAGAACGACGAGGCCTACCTGCGCCTGGGCGAACTGGCCGACGCGTTTCTCATCCATGACCGGCGCATCCGCGTGCGCACCGACGATTCGGTGATGCAGGTGGTGGCCGGTGTTCCCCGGTTTATTCGCCGTTCCCGCGGCTATGCCCCTTTCCCGGTCCGGCTCGGCACGGACACCTCCGCCCGCGAGATTCTGGCGGTGGGTGCCGAGCTCAACGGCGCGGCCTGCCTCACGCGGGCCGGACAGGCCTACATAAGCCACCATCTCGGCGACCTCGACCATCTCGCCGCATGGGAGGCGTTTCACCAGGCCGTCGAGACGCTGTGCCGCATGCTGGACGTAATTCCCGCGGCGGTTGCCTGCGACCTGCATCCCGCCTACGCCACCACCCGCCACGCGCGCGGCCTTGGGCTGCCCGTGGTCGCCGTGCAGCACCATCACGCCCACATCGCCTCCGTGCTCGCCGAAACGGGCCGCAGCGGCCCCGTGATCGGCGTGTCCTTCGACGGGTTCGGCTGGGGCGACGACGGCAGCGCCTGGGGCGGTGAGTTCCTCATCTGCGATTTGGCGGAATGCCGGCGCGTCGGGTGCATTGCACCCATGCCGCTGCCCGGCGGCGACGCCGCCGCAAAGCGGCCCGCACGCACCGGCTACGTGATGCTGCGTGAGGCCTTTGGCGCGGAGGAGGCCGCGGGGCTTGCGGACCGTCTGCTGCCCTCTCTGTCCAACGAAGAGCGGCGCGTGATGGACGACATGATTGCGAACGGCGTGAACTGCCCCGTCTGCACCGGCGCGGGACGGCTCTTTGATGCGGCCGCCGCGCTTTGCGGCCTGTGCGACACCAACACCTATCACGCCCAGGCACCCATCGAATTGGAGGGCATGGCCTGGATGGCGGAGAACGAGCGCAGTTACTATCCCGTGCAACTGCGCATGAACAACGGTCTGCTTCATTTGCCCGGCGCGGACATCATCCGTGAACTTGTGGCGGACGTGCTCGACGGCGTTCCCGCTGCACGGTGTGCCGCGCGCTTCCACAATTCGCTTGCGGGCGCCTCCGTGGCGGTATGCGAAGAGATACGAAAGACCACCGGCCTCTCCGTCGTGGCGTTATCAGGCGGCGTGTTCGCAAACGCGTGGCTGCTGCGGGACATGACCGAGATGCTCGGGGAGCAGGGTTTTGAAGTGCTGGCCAACAGGATGGTGCCGCCCGGTGACGGCGGCATCAGCCTTGGACAGGCGGCCGTTGCCGCACGGAGGTTGTCATGTGTCTAGCCGTTCCCGTGCAGGTGGTGGCGGTCGAGGGCGACCAGGCCACGGTTGCCCTGGAGGGCAACACGCGCACCGCCAACCTGAGCCTGGTGGGCGATACGGCGGTGGGGGAGTGGGTGCTGCTCCACGCCGGGTTTGCCATCGAAAAGGTGAGCGCCGGGGAAGCGCAGGAGACGCTGGGGCTGCTCCGCGAGGTTGGGGAGTTTCCAGTTGAAACCGAGTGACCTGGAATCCATCCTGAATCGTATCCGTGACCGGGCCAAGGCAATGGGTCGGCAGGTGCGTCTCATGGAGGTGTGCGGTACGCACACCCACGCCATCGGCCGCGGGGGGCTGCGCACGCTCTTTCCTGAAAACATCGAGCTGGTGTCCGGCCCGGGATGTCCCGTGTGCGTCACCGCCCAGCGCGACATCGAGCGCATGATCCTGCTGGCCGGTTTGCCGGTCACGGTCTGCACCTTCGGCGACATGATCCGCGTGCCCGGACGGCATTCCACGCTGGAGCAGCGCCGCTCCGCGGGCGCGGACGTGCGCGTCGTTTACTCGCCGCTCAACGCGCTCACGCTGGCGAAGGAGAATCCGAATCGGGACGTGGCCTTTCTCTCGGTCGGTTTCGAGACCACCACGCCCGGTGTGGCCGCCGTGCTGTTGCAGGCGCGCGAATTGGGCCTCAAGAACTTCTCCGTGTACACCGCAAACAAGCTTGTCGTGCCCGCCATGGAGGCGGTACTCGCGGGCGGCTCCAATCTTGACGGATTCCTCACGCCGGGGCACGTCTCCGTGATCCTCGGCATTGAGGCCTATGAAAATCTCGCGCAGCGGCACAGGATTCCCTGCGTCGCCGCGGGCTTCGACCCGCTCGACGTGATCGAGGCGGTGGCGCAGCTGCTCGACTGTCTGGCGGAGAACCGCTGCGGCTCATTCGTTCAATACACGCGCGCCGTCCGGCCTGGCGGCAACGCCCGCGCGCGTGAGGTCATGTTCTCCGTCTTCGGGGAATCCGACGCCGAATGGCGCGGGATTGGCGTGATACCGCGCAGCGGGCTGGGCCTGCGCCCCGAGTTTGCGGAGTATGACGCGGCCAAACGCTATGATCTGCCCGAGGTGGACGCGCCCGACCCGCCCGGCTGCAAGTGCGGCGAGGTGCTCAAGGGCTTCATCCAGGCGCCGCAGTGCCCGCTGTTTCGCAAGGTATGCACGCCCCGGAACCCAATCGGTCCGTGCATGGTCTCTTCCGAAGGCGCGTGCGCCGCGAGGTATAGGTATGGATGAGGAGAGAATCGTGATTGCCCATGGAGGCGGCGGCGCGCTGACCCGCGAACTGGTCGAGGGTGTCATCGTGCCCGCGCTCGGCGGTGCGCCGGACGCGCTGCCCGACGCAGCGCCCGTGCCCGGCGCAACGGACCTGTTCTTCACCACCGACGCCTTTGTGGTGAAGCCGCTGTTTTTCCGCGGCGGTGACATCGGCAAACTCGCGGTCCACGGCGTCATCAATGATCTTGCCGTCTCCGGCGCGGAGCCGCTGGCTTTGTCGCTGTCGCTCATCATTGAAGAAGGTTTCGCGATCGCTGAACTCCGGCGCGTGCTCGAATCCATCGGCGAGGCGTCGCGCGCCTGCGGCGTGCCGGTCATTACGGGCGACACCAAGGTCGTCGCACGGGGCGAAGCGGACCAGCTATTCATTACCGCCGCGGGCGTCGGCCGCCGCCGCATCACCGTGTCCCCCGCCGGGCTCAGGGAAGGTGACGCGGTGCTTGTCAGCGGCCCACTGGCCGAACACGGCGTGGCCGTCATGAGTGAGCGCAAGGGCATCGCCTTCGACACCCCGGTCCGTTCCGACACGGCGTCGGTCTGGCCGCTCGTGTGCGCGCTCATTGACGCGGGCGTTGAGATTCACGCCATGCGCGATCCCACGCGCGGCGGCTTCGCCGCCTGCTGCGTCGAACTGGCCGATTCCTCCGGCGTGACTATTGAGATAGACGAAAGCGCCGTGCCGGTGCGGCCCGCCGTGCGCGCCGCCTGCGAAATGCTCGGTCTTGACCCCATGACCGTCGCCAACGAGGGGCGGCTTGTGGCGCTCGTGCCCGAAAAGGACGCGGCCCGCGCATTGGAAATTCTGCGCGCGCTGCCCGATGCCGACGCCGCCTGCGCTGCCGGACGCGTGGTGCCGCGCCGCGCCACCGCCGCGTGCCTGCGCACGCGCTACGGCGGCAAGCGCATCGTCGAAATGCCCTACGGCGAGGAACTGCCCCGGATATGCTGACTCGAATGGAAAAGAAACGGATTCCTGGGCGCGCCAATCTCCCGATTGGCCTCGGGAAAGTCAGCCAATCGGGAGATTGGCGTGCCCAGTGGCCATCCCATGCATGAATTCTCGATAGCCACCGAAATCATCGCCGCCGTTGAGCGCAGCGTCGGCGCCGGCAAGCGCGTGCAGTCCGTGGGCCTTGTGCTGGGCGCGCTGTCCGGCGTCAACGCCGACTCGCTCACCTTCTGCTTCACCGAACTGGCCGAGTCGCGCGGCATGGGACGCACCGAACTTGTTGTTGACCCGCGCCCCGCGCGCGTGCGCTGCCGCGTATGCGGCCGCGAATACGAGACCGGCGACTTCATGTCCGGTTGCCCCGGCTGCGGCGTGGCCGCGGTTGACATCGTCTCCGGCTACGAATGCGAAGTCAACGCCATAACCTATGAGGAGCCCGACGCGTGATGGAAACGCCCGGCACCGCCCAGACCATAAAAGTGAAGTCGCCCGTCATGGCGAAGAACGACGAGATTGCCGCCGAAAACCGCGTGCTGCTCGAACGCCTCGGTCTCGTCGGCGTGAACATCATGAGTTCGCCCGGCAGCGGCAAGACAACGCTGCTCGAAACCATGGCAGGCCACTACGGCGCCGCCATGGCCGTCATCGAGGGCGACGTGCAGACCTCGCGCGACGCCGACCGCGTCCGGAACGCCGGATGCCTCGCCCACCAGATTGAGACGCGCGGTTCCTGTCACCTTGACGCCAGAATGGTTTCCGAAGCGCTTGCGGCCATGCCGCTCGACCCCAGCCTGCACCGCCTGCTCATCGTCGAAAACGTCGGCAACCTCATCTGCCCCAGTTCCTACGACTTGGGCGAGCACTTCCGCATCGGCCTTCTTTCGGTGACCGAGGGCGACGACAAGGTGCTCAAGTATCCCGCGCTGTTCAGCCGCATCAACGTGCTTCTTGTTAGCAAGAGTGACCTGCTGCCCCATCTCGACTTCGACGCCTCCCGTGCCATTGCCGAATGCAAGGCCATCAACGCCCGTGCGGAGGCCTTTGTTCTGTCCGCCCGCACGGGAGAGGGCATGGACGCATTCTACGCGCACCTCGACGCCGCCGTCGCTCAGGTCCGGGCAGGCACCCATTCCCTCCCCTGACCCCCATGATTCCCGTTTCCCGTCTTTGCACATGGGAAAACCCGGAATTGACACCGTTCCCGCTTCACGGTAACATGTGGGGGTGGTGTGAGCTACTGTTACGCCAAAAGCAATGGCATGTGGCAACCGGAGTGTGAACGATTCATGGAAACATTGAGAGAAATCTGGGCCTTCATGCGGGTGCGCAAGAAATTCTGGCTGGCCCCCATCATCCTGTCCCTGGTGCTGCTGGGCTTGCTCTTTGTCTTCGCGGGCAACGCCGGCGTGGTGTCGCCGTTTGTTTATGCCCTGTAGTGTCCGTGTCGGCCTTCACTGGAAGCGCCGGCATCCCTGCCGGCTGTCCGTGAAACGAGACTGACATGAGCGACATTCCACAGGACTCCCCTTCCGGCGGCGGGTCAATGCGCCTGCAGTATCTGTGCTTGGCGGTCATTCTTATGCTGGGCCTTGGTCTGCGCGTCTGGTACCAGTGCGAGGTTGTCTGCGCGCCCGATTTCGCCGCGGTCCAGCAGGACCCCGAGGTGCAGGACTACTACGCCCGCGCCCTGCTCAGCGGCGACTGGTCCGTCCGCCCCGGCGAGACGGACCCGGAGATGACCACCACCCCGTATTTCCGTCCGCCGGGATACGGCTA
>CALDSM010000277.1 GCA_937923585.1 uncultured bacterium | reverse complement strand
CCAAGCGATACATGGCGGCGAGTTCTTCCGGGTTGGGCACTTCCGCCGTTGCTTCTGCCGCAAAGGCGTTGCGCACCGCCGCGCGCAGCGCCGTTGGTGTCGGCGGCAGTTCGCCGACGAAATCGCGGTGGTTGCGTCCGCCACGGTAGTCGGGCCGATCCTGCGGTTCGCGCAGGTAGCGGGCCATACCCTCGTAATCGGCGCGGTAAAGCAGCGTTCCGTGATGGAGGAAAGCACGCCGCTTTCTGCGCTGGGCGTTGCCCGACACTTTCAGCCCGGCCACGGCCAGGTCACAGATGCCCTCGTGGCGCGCGGGCACGCCAAGGGACGCCAACGCGTCGGACATGCGGTGCAGGATGAAGCAGTAGGACTGGTGCAGGTCCTGCGTCTCGGGAAACTCGCCGTAGGGAAGCGTCAGCGCGTAGTTGAGGCTGCCCGGCCCCTGCAGGACGCATCCGCCCGCCGTGCAGCGGCGCAGCACGGGCACGCTGTCCGCGGCGCATTGCTCCTCATGCACTTCCCGGTTCAGCGTCTGCGCCGATCCAACCACGACGAAGCGGACGGGGCATTCCCAAAAGCGGAGGGTGGCGGGGGAGTGGCCGGACTCGACCGCGTCGAGAATGGCCTCGTCCATGGCGAGGTTTTCCGCGGGCGTGTCGAAACTCAGGTCGAGCAGGCGCATGGAACCATTATGCCAGACAGGCGCAGTTCAGGTCCTTGGCCGCGCGCACCTCGTCGAGCCGCGACACGGGCCGGGTGACCGGCGCGGCGTGCAGCGATTCGGGGTCCTCGTCCACGAGCCGGGCGATTTCGAGCATGGCGTCGCAGAAGAGATCCATCGTCTCCTTCGACTCCGTCTCGGTCGGCTCGATCATCATGCACTCCCGCACCGTGAGCGGGAAGTAGATCGTGGGCGCGTGGAAGCCGCGGTCGAGCAGCGCCTTGGCGATGTCGAGCGCATGCACGCCCTTGTCCGCCTGCCACGAGGCGCTGAGCACGCACTCGTGCATGCAGTTGCCCGCGAAGGCAGCCTGGTACGCGCCGCGCAGCCGCGCAAACATGTAGTTTGCGTTGAGCACCGCGTTCTCGGCCACCGACGGCAGGCCGTCGCCGCCGTAGTAGCGCAGGAAGGCGTAGGCGCGCACCGCAATCAGGAAGTTGCCGAAGAAGGCGGCCATGCGGCCCATGGATTTGGGGATCGCCTCCAGTGTGAAGCCGTCCGCGGTCTTGACCACCTTCGGGCCGGGCAGATAGGGCAGCAGCCGGTCGCCGACGGCAATCGCGCCCGAACCGGGCCCGCCCATGCCGTGCGGCGTGGCAAAGGTCTTGTGCAGGTTGAAGTGCATGACGTCGAAGCCGAGGTCGCCGGGGCGGCATTTGCCGACAATCGCATTGAGGTTCGCGCCGTCGTAATAGAGCAGCGCGTCCACCGCGTGGGCGCGGTCGGCCACCGCATGCACCTGCGGCTCAAAGAGGCCGTGCGTGTTGGGGCAGGTCATCATCACGCCGGCGACGGTCTCGTCGAGCGCTTCCAGAAGCTTGTCAAAATCCATGGTGCCCGCGGCGGTCGAGGGAATCTCGCGCACCTCGAAACCGGCCATCGCGGCGGTGGCGGGATTGGTGCCGTGCGCCGAGTCGGGGATGAGGATGGTGCGCTTGTGCGTGTTGCCCCTGTCGCGGTGGTAGGCGGCGATGAGCAGCACGCCGGTCAGTTCGCCGTGTGCGCCGGCCATCGGCTGGAGGCAGCCCGCCTTCATGCCGCCGATCTCGGCCAGCATGCGCTCGGTCTCGAAGACCAGTTCCAGTGCCCCCTGGCAGGCCTTTTCATACACGTTGGCCGTGGACAGGTGCGGATGCAGCGCGGCAAAACCCGGATGGGAGGCGACGAGTTCGGAAACTTTCGGGTTGTACTTCATCGTGCAGGAGCCAAGCGGATAGAAATGGCTGTCCACGCCGTAGTTGCGCCGGGAGAGGAGCGTGAAATGGCGCACCACATCCAGTTCACTCAGTTCAGGCAGCGGCACCGCCGCGGACCGGCACAGTTCGGCGGGCAGTGCCGCCTCGGGCACATCGAGCGGGTCTACCGCCACGGCGCGCCGTCCGGCGCGGCTCTTTTCAAAAAGCAATTCCACTGCACACCTCCTTCAGCGCGTCGGCATAGGCATCCAGTTCGGCGCGCGTCCGCTTTTCCGTAACCGCCACGAGCAGGTCTTTCACCCCGCCCGCGCCCACCGCCGCCAGCGGCAGTCCCGCCAGGAAACCGCAGGACAGCATTTCGGCGCACACGGTTTCCGCCGGCTTCGGCAGGCGCACGGCAAACTCGTGGAACGTGGGGCCGTCGTTCAGCACCGGGGCAAAGGCGGCAACGCGGGACTTGAGATATTCGGCCTTTGAATGGCAGGACTGCGCGGTCTGGCGCAGTCCCTCGGGACCCATCAGCGAAAGGAACATCAGCGCGCGCAGCGCGCACAGCGCCTGGTTCGAGCAGATGTTCGAGTTCGCCTTTTCGCGGCGGATGTGCTGCTCGCGTGCCTGGAGCGTCAGCACAAAGCCGCGCCGCCCCTGCGCATCCATGGTCTGGCCGACGATGCGGCCCGGCATCTTGCGGATGTGCTCCTTGCGCGCCGCCAGAATGCCGAGATAGGGGCCGCCAAAGCCCAGCGGCAGGCCCAGACTCTGGCCCTCCGCCACGGCGATGTCGGCGCCCATCGCCCCCGGCGTCTTCAGCACGCCCAGCGACACGGGATTGAAGACCACGACGAACAGCGCCCCTTCGGCGCGGCAGCGCGCGCCCAAATCGGCAAAGTCGCGGACGGTGCCCAGAAAAGACGGGTTCTGCACGATGACGCAGGCCGCACCCGTCGGATCGTCGCCGTCCACAATGTCCAGATCGAGCTTTGCCGAGTGCGTGAGCAGCATGCCCCGCCACACCGGATTCACCGACCCGTGCACCACGACGCGCGTCCGGCGGCTGGCGCGGCAGGCCATGGTGGCCGCCTCGAACATCGCGGTGCCGCCGTCATACAGCGATGCGTTCGCGCATTCCATGCCCGAAAGGCGGCACACGGCGGACTGGTATTCATAGATGGACTGAAGGGTGCCCTGCGAGCACTCCGGCTGGTAGGGCGTGTAGGCGGTGTAGAATTCGCTGCGGCCGGAAAGGGCATCTATGGCGGCGGGAATGAAATGGTCATAGTAGCCGCCGCCCAGAAAGCAGGCCAGGCCGGTGTTGTTGCGCGCGGCCAATCCGTCCATGTGGGTGCGCAGCGCCATTTCGGACATGCCCGGCGGCATGTCCCACCCGTGCATGCGCAGCGCCTCGGGCACCGCGGCGAACAGGTCCTCAACGGAATTCACGCCGATCGTGCCGAGCATTTCCTCCCGTTCCGAATCGGTCACCGGTATCCAAGTCATGCGGACACTCCTCTCCTTGAACCGAAGCGCGGCGACTAAACTGTGCGGGACGGCGGGTTAATGTTGCCCCTGGCAAAAAGCGCGATAGGCGGTGTAGGTCATGAGTTCGGCATATTCGGCGGAACTGTAGTTCTTCAGTTTGAAAAACCAGCCCCGTCCGTAGGGGTCGCGGTTTACCAGGTCGGTTTCGTTTTCGACCTGCTCGTTGATCTCGGCGACTTCTCCAGAGAGCGGGGCGTACACGTCGCTGGCGGCCTTGACGGACTCGACCACGGCGGCCTCTTCGCCTCGCTTCAGTTTCTGGCCGATCTTGGGCAGTTCCACGTAGGTCACGTCGCCCAACTGCTCCTGGGCATAGTCGGTGATGCCGACCACGCACATGCCGTTCTGCTCGCCCGCCCATTCGTGATCCATGGTGTATCGCAGGCTTTCGGGATTCATCGCAGCGCTCCTACTGTTTCGGGACCAAAACGCCCGTTGTCCACTAATCCAGCCGCACGCGGCAGGTCCCGCCCTTGTGAACGGGTACCTCGGCGACAGTCAACTCCATATCCCTGGGGCCCGCGGCCAGCCGCGTGCCCGGCACCGCGGCGTGCGGCTCCAAATAGGCCAGGCCAACGCCCCGGCCCACGCTCGGGCCGAAGGTGCCGCTGGTCACCGTGCCCACGGGCGCGCCTTCGAGGCGAACCTCAAAGCCGTGCCGCGGCGCGCGCCGGTCCGACGACACCACCGGCGTCAGCAGCGGATAGCCGCCGCGTTCGCGCATTTCCAACAGCCGGGTCTTGCCCGGAAACTCCGTGTCCCACGCAATGAACCGGCCCATGCCCGCCTCAAGCGGTGTGCGCGCCGGGTCCACGTCCTCGCCGTTCAGCGGGTAGCACATTTCCGTGCGCAGCGTGTCGCGCGCGCCCAGCCCGCAGGGCACCGCGGCGCCCCGGGCCAGTATGGCGTCCCACACGTCAACCGCCATGCCGGCGGGCAGATACAGTTCGTAGCCCAGTTCGCCGGTGTAGCCGGCGCGCGAGACGATTATTTCCCTGCCGCGCCATGCGCAGCGGGTGCCGGTCCAGTACTTCAGCGGCGCGATGTCCGCAAGGCCAAGGTCCAGAAGGATTTGCCTGGACTGCGGCCCCTGCAGGTCGAGTTTTGCCGTCCGGTCGTATACAGACTCGATTCCGGGAATTGCGGTGTCGAACATCGCCGTGACCGCTTCGAGCGGGCCCGCATTGGTCACGAGGTAGAGTTCTTCCGGGCCGAGGCGCAACGCCACGCAATCGTCAATGATGCCGCCCCCGTCATTCAGGAGGGCGGTGTACCGGCACCGGCCTGAGCCCAGGTTGACCATGTCACCAATGACCATCCGGTCCAGCGCCGCAATGCCCGCAGCGCCCCGGATCATGAACTCGCCCATGTGCGAGCAGTCGAAAAGGCCCGCCCGTGTCCGTGTGGCTGCGTGTTCTTCGAGAATTCCGGAAAACTGGACGGGCAGCGCCCATCCATGAAAATCCACCACACGGGCGCCGCAGCGCGCGTAACATTCAAACAGAGGCGTCTTACGCATGGCCGTACCTTTTCCGGACACACTTCCGGCGGTTTCAGCCCCCAAGTCGCGTATACGCCCAGGCGAGCGGCTTCATTATTGCGATCCGCTGCTCCACCGTGGTCAATGCCACGTCACACTCGCCAGTCACAGCGGACCCCAGCCCCGGGGACGGCGCAATCATGCCATATTTTGAAGACAGGGTCAAATTCAGGTGTGAATGTTATATACAACAGACAGGCAATTACATGCCTTTCTGCGGAGGGAAGGATACAATGGGCGGCATGCACCGTACAGAGCGGAAGTTGTCCCAAACCGCCTCCTCTTCAAGACTTCACGCGCGCCGCGCGAACAGAATCGTTGCGGGAGAACACGTCTACTTTCCCAGGTCTTCCTGCACTGTCGTGAGTGCGGCAGCCACGATGCCTGCCCTTTCCGGCGGAAACAGCATCCAACCGCACGTCAGTGACCCCGTGGCCGATCCGTGCAGTACGAGCGTCGGGGCCGGTTCGGCCACGCCGAAACGCGGACAGTACCATCCCTGGTCGGGCGCGTGCGCGCCCTCGACGCGTTCGATGCAGCCCGCGCCTTCCGGCAGTATGCCGAGCCGGACGTCGCCCCGCCGCGCAGTCCAGGTCCCCTCCGATTCGGTCAGTTCGGTGCCCGGATGAAAATGTAGGAAACTCTCCGTTTCAAGCGGGCCGCCGCCATCCACACGGTCCACCACCGCCCAGAATCCCGCCTCGCGGTCGTGCCGCACGTAGCGGGTGTGCGTCCAGCCCTGCGGCCAGCGACATGTGCCCCAGAAGACGGACACCGGGCCGTTCACTTCGCAGTCGGCGGCGGCAACCTGGTAACGGCGCGCCACGCGGAACACGCCCCACGCCTCCATCGGTTCCCGCCCGTTGATGCAAACCGTGTTGTGCGCGCGCACGCCGCGGCAGTACCCGCGCAGCGGGCTTTCGGCATAGCCATGGCTGCCGCCGTCCACAATCAGCCGCTGCCCCGCCACGGAAAGCTCAAAGGAGAACGGATCGGCGTGGGCATGGCCCGGCTGGTGCGGCGGGTTGGGCCCGGCCGCTTTCAGAATCATGCGGTTCGCGCCGCCGCCGAGCACGTAGAACCCCGAATCCGGCACTGCCGGGCGCGCTTCCCGGGACGGTTTCATCCGCAAAAGTTCACAGGCCAGTTCCACCAGCGCCCTGCCCGGCATCGCCTCTCCAAACGCGGCGTCGCCGAAGAGCGGAATGTCGCCGTCGGGATGCAGAATGTCCTCCAGAAAGCGGGTCATCCGCCGCAATGCATTGTCCAGAAACTCGGGCGGGGCTGCGGCCGCGGAACGCAGCACAAGCCCGTCGAAAAGGGCCTGCGCGTGGTACATCGGACTCAGTTCATAATGGCCGCCGTCCGGAAGAATCTGCTCCACGACCTGCTGTTCCACCAACGCCCATGCGCGTTGCCGCAGTGGGGCGTTGCCGGTAACCTCCGCGACCAGCGCCAGCGCCATCACCTCCTTGAGCAGGTGGTTTGCGCACAGGTCATATTCAAGCCTTGCCTCCAGCCAGTCCGCCTGCCGGGCGCAACGCGCCGCCGTGGCGCCGTAGCCCGCGCCAAACGCGGCCGAACTGAGCACCCAGTTGAACAGGCGCTCCGCCGTGGGATGGGCATCCCAGGCCACGTCGGCGCCCGGAGGGTTGTGTCGCAGCCAGTCCTCCACCCAGTGCGCGGCATGCGCCGGGTCGCCGAGCGCGACCTCATCGGAAAACGCCGCCGCGGCAAGCATGCGGGCCGCGCGAAACCCGTGCAGCTGATAGCGCCACAGGCGGGGAAGGGATTCATCCTGCCAGGGCATCCTGGCTTCACAGTCCACGGACCGGTTCAGGAATGTGAACCGGTCGTCCCGCAGCGCCAGCGGATCGGCGTCTGCGTCGAGGCCGTGTCCGCGGGCGGCTGCCAGAAACACCCGCAGGCGCTGCAGCGCATCGCCGTTGAAATGAACCGATGCATGGGCATCCTCCGCGGGAACCCGCGGCGGCAGCAGGCGCTGCGCCCGGCGCAGCAGCCGCCATGCAATCTGGCTTGGGCGCAGATACCGGAGCGTGTGCGCGTACAGTGCGGGCGTTCCCCGTCGTTCGTTCATGCACGCCTCCCCGAAGCGGCGATCCAGGTGCGGGCAACGGCTTCGGCGCGGTCGGCCAGCCAGTCCAGTGCGTTCTTCACGGACTCCTCCAGCGTCACCGGCCCCGGCGCAAGCGCGAAGGCGGCCGTGATGCCCAAGTCGTGCGCCGCCGCACAGCCGGGCCCCAGCCTGCCGGCCAGCACAATGCAGGGCACGCCCCGTTCTCCCGCCATGCGCGCCACGCCGATCGGCACCTTGCCGCGCAGGCTTTGTCCGTCCATCGAGCCTTCGCCCGTGATGACCAGGTCGGCCCCTTCCAGCGCCTGTGCAAGCCCCGCCTGCTCCGCCACCAGTTCAATGCCCGGCTGCAGCCGGGCGCCCAGAAAGGCCATCAGCCCCGCGGCAAGACCGCCCGCCGCGCCCGCACCCGGCGTGTCGCGCAGGTCCACGCCGAGGCTGGCGCGCAGCGCCGCCGCATACCGCGCCAGCGCGGCGTCGAGTGCGGCAACCTGCGCCGACGTGGCGCCCTTTTGCGGCCCGTAGATGTGCGACGCGCCCTCGGGGCCGCAGAGGGGATTGTCCACGTCACATGCCACAAAGACCGTGCATTCGGCAAGGCGCGGGTCCATGCCCGACCGGTCCAGTTCCGCCAGTTCCGCCAGCGCCGCGCCGCCCGGCGCGAGTTCGCGGCCCTCGGCGTCGCGCAGCGACGCGCCCAGCGCCTGCGCCATGCCCGCGCCGCCGTCATTGGTGGCGCTGCCGCCCACGCCCACGATGAAGCGCCGCGCCCCCGCGTCGAGCCCCGCGCGGATGAGCTCGCCCACGCCGCGCGTCGTTGCCGTCATCGGGTCGCGAAGCTGCTGCTTCACGAGATGCAGCCCCGCCGCTTCGGCCATTTCAATCACGGCTGCGCCGTCATCCAGCAATGCCCATTTCGCCGTCACCGTCTCCCCCGCCGGACCGGTCACTTCCGTCTCCATGATCCGTCCATGCGCCGCCGCCAGCGCGGCCACGGTGCCCTCGCCGCCGTCGGCCAGCGGTACCTGGCGCAGTTCCGCCTGCGGGTCCGCGCGCAGCCAGCCGGACGCGATCGCCTTGGCGACCTCGGCCGCCGGGGCGCATTCCTTGAACGAATCGGGAGCAATGACAACAACCATTACGGCACTCCAGGTTGGGCCATACGCGGTTGTCAATGTACCATAGCGCCGCTGTCGGAATCGCATCGTTTCAACAAAGGAGGGATCCTGTCATGAGTCTACCCGTCACCACCACGTTCACCATCGAGGGATACCGCATTGCCGAATACCGGGGCATTGTCCGCGGCATCATCGTGCGGTCGCCCACCATCCTCCAGGGCATCCTGGGCGGACTCAAGAACATTATTGGCGGCAAGATTGGCGCCTATGCCGAAATGTGCGAACAGACCCGCACCCAGTCCTACGACCTTATGGTGCAGCACGCTCTTGAAATGGGCGCCAACGCAATCGTGGGTTTCCGCTACGACACCTCCGACTTGGGCGGTGGACAGCAGATGTCCGCCACGGAGGTGCTGTGCTACGGCACCG
>CALDSM010000276.1 GCA_937923585.1 uncultured bacterium | reverse complement strand
ACCAGTACATTGCAGTCGTTGCCCCCAAGGCGCAGGGCGGCCTCAACCATGACACGGGCGACATCCGAACTGCCGGCGGCGGCAAGGCTCTCGCCGTAGAGCACGTCAATTACGGCGTTCTCCGGAATACTCTCTCGAATCTTCCGCCACAACCCCAGCGAGACCCCGGGGTCCGTCTTCGGACAGGCCGTATCAAGCCGCCAGTAGGGTTCAGTGTTTGCCGGGTCCGCCAAAATGGCTTTTTCGAAGGCATCCATGGCACCAGGGATGTCACCCTCCAACTCCTTCCGGCAGCCCTCTGCAATGAACATGGGTTGGTGCCTCAATCCAGGGTTGAGGGTCACGGCGCACCGATAGGCTGACGCCGCATCGCCCCATGCACCGGCGGCCGCCAGAGCATCGCCGGCAAGCTCGCAATAATGCCACTCTTCAGGCGCGAAACGCCCGATAATGTCAAAAGCCGATCTTGCTCCGGCAGTGTCTCCGGTGGCCGCACGGGCAATTCCGCAAAGCACCGCCACATGCGGATTTTCGGGATTATCGCTGAACACGGCCTCCCATACGGCGCGCCGTTCCGCAGGGCTCCTCTTGAATAGGGCATTCTCCAGGCGCCGGACGGGCTCACGGTTCTGCGGATAGAGGGGGATTGCCTCCCGATAGGCATCTATCGCGTGCGACAGTTCTCCGGCGGCCTCCAACCGCGCGCCCTCTTCCACAAAACGACTCTGAAAGCTCGGGGCGGAATTGGAGTTCTCCGGCAGGACCCCGAGAATCTGTTTTGCGCCGGCCAAGTCCCCTGCGGACGCGCGTGCAAGTCCGCAGAACGCAGCCACATGCAGGTTGTCAGGATTCTCACTCAAGACGGATTCCCAGACAGCACGGCGTTCCGCAGGGCTGCTCCTGCGCAGCGCATTTTCCAGGGAATGGACTGGGGTGATGTTCTGAGTGTCAAAGGGAATTGCCTCCCGGTAGGCCGTCACCGCGCCGGACAGGTCTCCGGCAGTCTCCAGCCGCACACCTGTGTCCATGGCAACACGCTGGAATGCGGCGCCGTAATTTAGACTCTTGGGCAGGGTCCGGAAAAGCAGTCTTGACCCGGCCCAGTCGCCCACAGCAGCGCGGGCAACGCCGCAACGGGCGGCCACATGCGGATTGTCGGGATTCTCACTCAGCGCGGCTTCCCAAACGGCTTGCCGTTCTGTCGGGCCAATCTTGGACAGGAGTCTCTCCAAAAGCCGGACAGGCCCGTCGTCCCCCGGGTCGAGAAGGATTGCCCCCCGGCAGGCAATCAGCGCACCCTGCAGGTTTCCGGCAGCCTCCAAGCGCACGGTTTCGTCACTGAGCAAGCCCCGAAGACTGCCGGCCCAATTCGAGCTACTTGGCCATGCCCGAAACAGGTGTCGGGCCCCGTCAATGTCGCCCGCGGCAACGCGGGCAATTCCGCAGAATACGGCCACTCGTGGATTGTCGGGATTGTCACTCAAAGCAGCCTCCCAAACGGCCCGGCGTTCTGCGGGACTGCTCTTGAACAAGAGTCGGTCCAGGAGACGGACAGGCCCGTCCTCCGGAGGATCAAGGGGGATTGCCTGCCGGCAGGCATTCGCCGCACCCTGCAGGTCTCCAGCCGCTTCCAGCCGCACCGCCTCGTTCACGAAGAGATCACGGAATATCCGGGCACTCCCCGGATAGCACGGAAGAACCTCGAACAGTTCCCGCAGCACGGAGAGGCGGGTTTCAACTGCCGTTTCTCCGTTCGAAGGGCGGGACCCGTCTTGAGACTGCCCGGCACTCTCTTTGTTGCCTGTGTCTGCCCGCCCTTTTCCACGGCCCCCCGCACGCCAGCGTTCCACTTCCGCCTTTGCTTCCGCCAGCCGATTCGCGTCACAGAGGGCAATGACGAGATCAGCGAATACGGAGGCGTCGCCGGGCATGAGCTTGAGGCTGCGGCGGGCGGCCCGCATGGCTCCGGCGAAATCGCCCTTTTTGCGCAGCACGAGTGCGATTTCATTTTGCGCCTGCGCGCAGGGTCTTATCCTGAATGCCTCGCCATAAGCGGCCAACGCCTCCTCCAGGCGGTTCTCCCCAAACAGAATCCGCCCCATTTCCATGTGTGCGTCCGCATCGTCGGGACGCAACGCCAGCGCCCGGCGTGCCGTCTCAATTGCGCGCTGTCTTTCCCCCGCAGCGTCCAACAGGCGGGACAAGTGCCGGAGGGCTTCCCAACAATGCGGAAAATCGGCCACCAACCGTTTCGCCTGGTCAAGCGCGGCGGCCGCGTCGCCCAGCAGCCGGACACATCTGAGACGGACAAGTTCATCCATGGCGTCCGCCTGCACCGCGCGGAGGCAAGCCTCCAAACGCATGTCGTCCGCCCGGTCACCGACCTGCGCGTCGAGTTCTGCCAGCATTCGATTGAGGCCATCGCTGGGCGCCGTTGTTCCGGAATGGGATTGCATCGTCATCAACAGCAAGTCGCGAAAGTCAGCCTGGGTCATGGCAAGCCGCAGCCGGCACTCTTCAAAGGACGGGGGAGGGGTTTGAAGGCCAAGACTGGGGACAATCCGCGCCATCCCCTCCATAACGCACCTGGCAAGAACATAGCTGCCCTCGAAGGTGAAATGCACGTGATCCACGAATAGTTCCGGACCCTCGATACCGTGGGGGCTGCCGTCGGCAAACGATTTTGCGGTGTCCAGCAGGCTGACACCATCATCACAATGCGTTTCGGCAATTCCGCGAAGAATCTCGTTGATCCGGTCGGTGGGACGCGCGTGCCTGAAATCCAAATCGCGCGCCCGGACAAACCAGGACCGCGCGTCAGCATATTCGCCCAACGCATAGTGGCAACAGGCAGCTGCATAGGCGAGCCCGGCATTGTCTTTATCTGAGTCCCAGGCACGCCCGCAGTAACGCAGCTCCTCCCGCAGCGTCAACAGCGTCCCGTCATCACGGGCTCCGTCCCAGATCTGCTTGGCCATCGAGTCCACAAAGGCCGGGATGTCTCCTCCGGGCGGCCACTCACGAAGGCGCGACCCCACCGTGCACAAGATCACCCTGGCACCCGCAGCCCTTGCGGATTTGCATATCCCCTTCACATTGGCCTGGTAATACTGGAAGGCCCGCGCGTAATCAACGGGACCATTTCCCGTTCCATGCACCCGGTCCAAGTCGGCCGGCCCCCTGATGCCCCGCAAAAGTTGAACTATCCTGAGGTCGTTCAACGCGACGCTCAATTGGAGACAGCCCAGGGCCATCGGGGGCGGCAGCCAGTTAAAGCCCAGCGTTTGCGCCGCCAGAGGGTTCAGTTCGTCTTCGCCCATGTAGACCAGGAAGAGATCGGGTTGATATTTGGCGCATGCCCTTGCGGCGGCGCGCATGACATGCGCATTGGCGCCGGGCAAAGCCACGTTGTAGACCTCGGTCTTTCCCGCAGGCCGACACGCGCGCAACATCGTCGCCAGAATGCGCGCAAATGAAAAGTCGGGCATCGGGTGGCCGTGCGCCGCAGACTCCCCGAAAACGAACACACGGTACGTGTCCGCGGGTTTCTTCGCGGGCATTGAAAACCCGCCGGCCTCCCTCTGAAACGAATTCGTGGAATGTTGCTGGTAGAATGCCTTGTTGGTCACGCACACCGTCTCCCCGTCAATGTTTCGCGGGACGAACAGTTGCGTGGTGATGCCTACCCCTGCCAGACGCAAGCCCAACTCGACGATGCACAGCAGCATCGGGGGCACAATCACCCAGGCAACAAACAGTCTACAAATCCGGCCCGATGTGCCCGAAGACCCACAAGCATCACCGGCAAACGGCTTTTCGCCGCCGGCCAGGGTTTCGCGTTTTGCTCCTGCCAAGAAATGCAACAAATACCTCTTCCGCCGAGTTGACGGCGTTCCTGCAAGGAGGAACGGTCTCGAACGTTCAAAGTCCGTCTTGATTCAACGTGCGCAGAGCCCGGTAGTCCGAACCCAGAGACTGCGGGAAGAATGGAACCCGGCGTCTGTTCATCTTATCTTCCGGTTGCATACCCGCAGTCCAAGGGGACAGTCTCCAAAACGACGATGCGTCTGCCTCAATAAGGTGGACAAAGTCTAGCACATGGGCAATTCACGGTGATAAAGGCCATACGCCGCAGCGCGTATTGCAGGCCTGACCAGCAGCCGGGTTCGCCCACAGGGCAGTGCCGGTCACCTGTTTGCGCCGGATTGGCCCATCCAACCTATTCTGCACGGCGTTCACGGGCGCCCATATCAGGCCCAGTACCCTGCGGCACGGGTACGCCTTCAATATCCGTCTCCGCCCCTCCGGCGGAGTTCAGACAGGGTGAGTCGGCGCGCAAATTGAAATTGCGTTCCTCAGGATTCTCCATGGCGGGGTCCATCGCCAGAGAATGCGGTTCCTTGGCGTACTCCTTTTGGTAATCGGCAAAGGCGGACATGGGATAGCGGTGCTGGTCAATGGAAATCATGACGCCCTCCGGCTGGAACCAGCAGTTGCGGTCCATGTCCAGCGCGTCTATGGCCGCGCGCGGCCACATGGGCGCATAGAATGCATTTTCCCGCGCCCCGCAGAAAATGTTGCCGCGAATCGAGATGTCATGTGCACGGGCTGGGCTGGCGTAAAAGCAGAGGTGGCGGCCGCTTGGGTCGGGACGCTGGGCGTGCCCCCAGCCGGAGCCGGCGTTGTAGCAGGTATTGTGCTCGAAACGGACATGGTGCGTTTCGGATGCTTCCGGGCGGTTCCAGTATTCGAAGGAATACTCGCAATTCCAGATAACATTGTGCCGGTAGACGATGTTGTACTGCGGCGTGAGCGGACCGCCGCTCTGGTTGGTCAGGGCAGCGTCGTAGATTTCCCAAAGCCGACAGCGCTCCACCAGGCAATCGTGAGCCGTGCCCCAGAATTCGACGCCGTTTCCAAAACGCACCGTCTTGTCGCCGCCCATTTGGTCACCGCCGCCGATGAAACTGATGTCGCAGTCACGCACGGTGATGTGGTGGACACTACCCCCGCCGATGCCGTGCGCCGCGCCGTAGCGCAGCGCCAGCCCTTCATACACCACGTGGTGACGGTTGGTCTGGTCGATGACATGCTCCCGGACGGCACACTCAATATCCGAATACACCGAGGCCGGGTTCCCGGTAGAATACAGCTTGAGCGCGTGATAGGCCTCGTCGTACCAGTACTTCCCCTGCCCGTCCAGGACTTTTGCCTCCCACACCTTCACTCCGCACGACCTCTCCCCGTCGAAGACTACATTGCCCACGTCGTTGCTGAAGAAACCGTCCGCCCGGCACTCCCTTAGCGAAAGCGCCTCCAACGACAGGCGACTTCCCTGCGGAAGCACTGTGCCCAAGAAGAAGGTCAGCCGCGCGTCATCGGCGGTCTGAGCCGCCGCGTAAAAACAGCTACAGTGCCGCCATGCGCCGTCCAGAACAAACCCGCCGCTTCCCCAGGAACCGTAGGTGGACCAGGGCGGCCCGGATTTCATCAGGCTGGGTGCGGCCAGCGTCAGCGGCGCATCGCACCTGGCGCGAAATGAAAGCAGATAGACCCGGCCTCGCTCCAGTGAGAAAGGGAAGGTGTAGCACTGCATGTCCGACCCGCTTTTTCCCGGCGTTGTGCATTCGATTTCAATACCGGCCCTGTCGCACTGCAGTCGCGCCGCCGCGCCTTTTTCCGTGTGGAGTCTCCATCCGGAGTCTTTCGTGGCGGCGGGGGGCGGCTTCAGCAGTTCTACGCCTTCGACCTGCGGCTGGGCCGTGCTCCAGATGTTGCCCCCCTCATCGGTCCAGTCTTCCGCGCGGTTCTTCTCCACCGAACCCAGCAGCACCGGCTTGTCCCCAACGCCATAGGCCCCATAAAAGACGGGAGCCGCATCATTACCGCTGCACGGCCGCAGTTGACCGCGCCACACATCCCCCCTCCGGAAAAGAACGCTGTCGCCCGGTTTTAACGCGGCACTGTTTACCCGGTCCAGTGTGGCCCAGGCCGTCTCTGGAGTTCTACCGTCACGGTCATCCGCGCCGGTATTGGACACATGGTACGTTTCGGCCGGTGCCGGGCCGGAAAACCATCCCAAGGAAAGGATTATCACAAGAACGGGCAAACGGCCCACTTTTGATTGGAGTATCAGGTTCACAGGATGTCAACTCCCCGCCTTCCAGTGTACACGCATTCCGGGATGTGCGGACACGTGGGGCATCGCTGCGCACAGCATGCTCCATAGCGCGATGCCCGCGCAACCGCAATGGCTACGGGAAGGGGAGGAGGGGAGCTTCCGATTCCGCCCCCCCCCCGACAATGCTCATCTTCTTTCCGCAAGCACCCGGAGGCACACATCCAAATCGTCCGTCAGAATGTAGTCCACGCCCATGTCTTCCAGCTTTTGAATGAGGGCGGGATCCCCCGTTCCGAACCAGTTGCACTTGATACCATGCGCGTGCAGCTGTTTAACATCGTCAGCCATTCCTTCCAAGCCCTGCGTGCGGGTCACCTGGATGAAATCGCTGCCCCGCGCAATGGTGGCGTCAACATAGGCTTGGCGCGTGCCGACTTGGCGCGACATATTGCAGAGTTTTACCCCCGGCGCCACCGCCTTCGCCTCGGCCGCCTGTTGGTCGTCACACGCCAACACGCAGTGGTCCAAACGTCCCATTTCCTTCACAAGCGACGCAGTCTTGGTCCCAAGACCGGCCCCTGACTTCAAATGCACATTGCACAGGATGGCATGCGGTATGACTTCAAGCACCTCCCCGGGCGTGGGCACCTGCGTCCCCGCAAACTGCGGACCGAACCAACTCCCCGCGTCCAGTTTGCGAATCTCATCAAAGGTCAGATCGGATACTTTGCCCTTGCCGTTCGTGGTCCTTTTGACGTCGCC
>CALDSM010000275.1 GCA_937923585.1 uncultured bacterium | reverse complement strand
ACCACCGAGATCTACACTCTTTCCCTACACGACGCTCTTCCGATCTCTCGCCGTCCCGCGAGTACTTCTTGAACTCGACGTGGCCGTCCATGTAAAGGACGTTTGAGCCGCCGGGCAGGTGGTTGTAGGCGGAGGGTATGTTGGAAACCAGATCAAACATGATCCACACGGAAGACTGGGAGACATTGGCGCCGCCCGCGTTGTTGATGTCGGTGATGAGGAAGCGCTCCACGCCGTCCTTGAGCCGGTAGACCGTGCTGCCGCCGCCGTTGCCGCTGCCCGCTGGTTCGTTCATGCCGGCGGAAGTCATGTCCACGTCTTTGTCCGCCGCGGGGTTGTTGCCGTGCCGCGCGACCTGGTTCTGCTCGTAATACAAAGGGGTGTCGGGGGCCGAGAGCACCGAGTACAGCGCCGCGTTGATTTGTCGCGGGACCGTTGGATTGGGCGAAAGACTGGCGGACACCGTAATGCCCACCTGTGGAAGCAGTCCGATCAGGCCGGCGCCCAGCGCTTCGCTGTCAGCGGCGGCCGCCCGGTCAACGACCCAGCCGAAATAGGCGTAGCTGTTGTCCACGGCCCGGGCGCACCGGCTGCGGTTGATGGCCGCGTAACCCATGCAGAAATCCTTGGTGGCGTCGTTCTTCGAGGCGAGGATGGCCGACTCAAGTTCCGCCTTCGACGGGCAGAACACGAGCATCGGGTCGGTCATGTACTCGGGAAACAGGATCAACAGGCTCGGGCCGAGGTCAAACGCGCCGTGAAAACCACTCGGCGCGTCCGGGTCGCCGGGTGTTGCCGGGTAGGCGCCCGCCTGCATGGGCGGGAAACTGCCGCCGGCCTCGTTGGCGTACATCTTGAACACCAGGCCCCACTGCTTGAGGTTGTTTGCGCAGCTGGCCCGGCGCGCGGCCTCGCGGGCGCGGGCCAGCGCCGGCAGAAGGATGGCGGCCAGAATCCCTATGATCGCAATCACCACCAGCAGTTCGATGAGGGTGAACCCGCGCTTCTTCACGGTACTGATTCCTTTCCGGTCCTGCACGCCGCCGCACTGCATGGCCCGGCAAGAAGCGGTTGGGCCAATCGGATGCCGTCGTCAGAGCCCGGACATTATCGCACGTATGAGAATTCCGGTAAACCCCTTTCTTTGATGCCCGCGTGCCCCATGTTCCGGCAAGACGAGGGCGGGCACCGCTCCGCCGGAGTACTGTGCCCGCCCGTTGACGGCGGCACGGCCTTAGCCCCGCCGCGCTGCATTCAATTTGAGGACGCCGCCTACTGGGTCAGCAGGCCGACGAACGTGGCCATGGCCCCGTTGACCGGCACCTCACCGTTCGGGCTGTACTTCTTGAACTCCACATGGCCGTCCATGTACAGGACATTCGAGCCGCCCGGAATATGGTTGAATGCCTCGGGCGTGGTGGCTATCAGGTCGAACATGACCCACACCGAGCTTTGGGAGACATTGGCGCTGCCCGCGTTGTTGATGTCGGTGATGAGGAAGCGCTCGACGCCGTCCTTGAGCCGGTAAACGATGTTGCCGCCGCCGTTGCCGCTGCCGAGCGGTTCGTTCATGCCCTGGTCCGTCATGTCCGCGTCCTTGTCCGCGGTTGAGGGGAATCCCACTGCGGCGCCGGAGTAGTAGGGAAACAGCACGCCGTAGTCGGCCAGCGTGTACAGTATCGCGTTAACCTGGCGCGGCACGACCGCGCCGGCCGGAAGGTTGTCAATCGTCAGGCCGAGAGGCTGCAGTTTGGCGACCGCGCTGCATGAGGCAACCGGCTCGCTGTCCTGCAGGCTCGTGCTGGCCCTGTCCACCATCCAGCCGAGATAGCCGTAACTGTTGCCCATGGCGCGCGCGCAGTGTCCGTTGTCCTCGTGTGAATATCCGACGCACCATTGTCCGTTTGATTTGGCCTTGGCGAGAGCGTCACCGAGTCCGGCTTTGGACGGGCAGAATCCAATCATCGGGTCTGTCAGGTATTCGGGATAAAGACAAAATGTGTTCGGAGCCGCATCAAGCACGTAGTTGTAGCCGCCCCCCTGCAAGGGTCCGTTGCCGATCTGCATCGGGGGGAAGCTTCCCTTTGCCTCACCGGCGTACATCTTGAAGACCAGGCCCCACTGTTTCAGATTGTTCTGGCAGGAGGACCGGCGCGCCGCTTCGCGGGCGCGCGCGAGCGCAGGCAACAGGATGGCCGCCAGAATGCCGATGATGGCAATCACCACCAGGAGTTCGATGAGAGTGAAACCACGCCTTTTCATTGCGATTGATCCTTCTCTACCCGCAATTGCCGTGCCGCTGCCCGACGTTGGCCGCGTACGGCCGTGCCATTGGGTAATCGATGACACCATCGGCATGATACGTGGTCCCATCATATTTGTCAAGAATTGTCTGGCCTCTGTCGCGTTGCACCGCGCAGCGGGTGAAGTGCGTGAATAATGGGACCGCGGAAGAGTGCCTGGACCGAAAGATCCTCTTCGGGGAGGCTTTGCCGTGGAAGGGGCTGATTTGAAGAAGCCTCCCGGCAAACAGTATGATCAATCCAGAAGTTATCGGTTACCCGAGCTTGGATATCCCATATGCCCGTTTGGACGGCACAGGGGGTCAACGGTCTGTTCAAGGAAGAGCAAGCATATGTTGTCCAATAGCAGCGGGAAAGCACACTGGACCATTCACGATATCGCGCGTGAAACGGGCGTTTCGGCCAAGACAGTCAGCCGTGTGCTCAACCACAAGAACGGTGTCGGTCCGGAAGTACGTGCGCGCATCCTGCGCCTGATGGAGGAGGTGGGCTATCAGCCGCACATCGCCGCCCGCTCATTGCGCAGCCACCAGAATGCCTGCATCGGTGTCACTGTTCCCGCGCCCGCAGACGAGGTCCCGGTCAGCCAGGGATTTCTCTTGTGGCTGTTCACATACCTCTATGAGACTTTTGGGGCGAAGGGCGAGATCGGAAGAGCACACGTCTGAACTCCAGTCACGATCAGATCT
>CALDSM010000274.1 GCA_937923585.1 uncultured bacterium | reverse complement strand
CTGGATGGCCTCGACGATGTCGTAGGAGTACTTCTGCAGGCGCTGCTGCAGTTCGGGGGCGATGGTCAGCATGGGCGCCACGCAGTACGAGTCGCCGGTGTGTACGCCCATGGCGTCCACGTTCTCGATGAAGCACACGGTGATCAGCTGGTTCTTCGCGTCGCGCACCACCTCGAGCTCCAGCTCCTCCCAGCCGAGGACGGATTCCTCGACAAGGATCTGGCCGACCAGGCTGGCCGTGATCCCGCGCGCCGCGATGGTGCGCAGCTCCTCGACGTTGTACACCAGCCCGCCGCCGGTGCCGCCCCTGGTGTAGGCGGGGCGGATGACCACGGGATAACCGAGACGTTCCGCGATGCCCTCCGCCTCTTCGACGCTGTAGGCCAGCTCGCTCTGCGGCATCTCGATGCCCAGGCTGTTCATCGTGTTCTTGAATTCCAGCCGGTCCTCGCCGCGCTCGATGGCGTCCACCTGCACGCCGATCACCTTGACGCCGTACTTGTCCAGCACGCCCGCCTTGTACAGTTCGGAGGACAGGTTCAGCCCCGACTGGCCGCCCAGGTTGGGCAGCAGCGCGTCGGGCCGCTCCTTCTCGATAATTTCCGTCATGCGCGCCAGGTTGAGCGGTTCGATGTAGGTCACATCGGCCATCCCGGGGTCCGTCATGATGGTGGCGGGGTTCGAGTTGGCCAGCACGACCTCGTAGCCCAGTTTCCGCAGCGCCTTGCAGGCCTGCGTGCCCGAGTAGTCGAATTCACAGGCCTGGCCGATCACGATTGGACCGGACCCGATGATCATGACTTTCTTTATGTCTTCTCTGCGAGGCATGGACATGGTTCTCCCAGCGTTGAATGGACCCAAGTTGTGAACCGGCGCAGGACACAGATGTCCAAAACAGCCCATGGACTTCCGGCTGACCGCCCTGCGCAACGGCCGGTACAATAGCACAATTCTCAGTGGAACGGTTACGCCTATTTCATGCCGGCCGGGTCCCAGATCGCCGCCTCAAGATAGCGTTCCGGGCCGGTGGCGGCGTCCCAGAAATAGTAGAGCGATACAACCCTGCCGTCGGGACGCAGCACGCCTGCGGGATAGCCCAGGTCGCGGCCGCCGCCGTCGTCGCGCAGGACGATTTCATCACCCCAGGTCCTGCCGCCGTCGCCGCTCAGCCTGGCGCAGATGCGGAAGGGCGCCCGGCGCACACCGTAGACCAGGCTCAGCCGCCCGTCCTGTAGCCGCACGAGACTGGGCGGGTTGCCGCCGTCGCCGGTGTCGTTGACCGGGTTTTCGCACCGCTCCCAGGTGAGGCCGTTGTCATGCGAGGCGTAGGCGGAAAGCCAGGCCCGGTTGAAGTCGCGGCGGCGGATGACCGTGTAGATCTCCGTGGGCGAAAGGCGCACGGCGGACGGCATGATCGCGTAGCCCTTGGGTTCGTCGCCGATGAAGGAGAGAAAATCCCAGGTTTTGCCGCCGTCATGGGTGCGCACGCATATCGGGCGCCCCTCTTCGCCGTCGCGTTTGGATGCGGTGAGCAGCAGTGTGCATTCGTGCTCGCCGTCCACGAGATAGCAGGTGCGCGCAGCGGTGCCGTGGGCGACGAAGTTGGGCAGGCGAAACGGCCCTTCCCAATTGTGGCCCCGGTCGTAGGAGTAGAAGAAGCGCGACACGCCGCCCTGAATATTGGACATGCGCAGTGTCATGCAGAAATCGGGGTGCGTGAAGTTGATGCCGCCGGGGCACTCTTTCAGCGGGGGAATGGGCACGCCGGGCAGTTCGGTGCCGTGCAGCGCGGCCTTGCCCTGCGGGATCAGATACCCCTTTTCGGCGGGATTCTCGATGGCCCATGTCGCACCGCCGTCGAGGCTGCGCGCAAGCAGGTGCTCCTCCGGTTTTTCCCGGTCAATGTTGTGCAGTCTGGGGCCAAGGTCCTTGTGGAACCCACGGCTGAACCCAACGAGGATTTCATTCCCCCAAATCCAGATGCCGTAGTTGGCGGGCCACGCGGCAAAATGGCCCTTCTCATAATAAACTTTGACCTGTTTCATATCGGCCGGTTTTTCGGCCGCCGATGCGGCGGTGCAGCACAGCACAGCCGCCAGCGTGACGGCGCAGAGGATGAGACGAATGCGCATAGTTTCCAACTCCAGGTTTGGCGGCCGACAGCAAAGGGCCGGTCCGACGGGGATGAAGCCATAGCATAAGTCAGAGTGACCTTTAGTGTCACCTTTCGCAGTATCCCCCGCAAACACGGATGTGAACGCCGGCGGCCGGCTTCTCCCCCACTCCGCCGTCGTCTGGCGGAAAACAAGAGGCCCCCGCCCGAACAGGTGCGGCGGGGGCGCTCAAAGTACAGGCTCAAAGGCGGGTCATGTCACGGGCACCAGGTGCTGCCAAGGCAGCAGGTGGTGCCGCACATGGTGCAGTTTCCGCTGGCGGGCGTGACGCACTTCCGGGTGGTTCTGTTGCAGCAACTGTTCGACGCTTTCAGGAGGTTGGGCGATTCCGTGCGCAGGAGATGAATGCCGTCCATGGCATAGCTGAGCAGGTTGAGGAACTCGCAGGGAAAGGCGATCGGGTCCGCAGGGGTCGTGTAGATGTCCGCCTGGGTCATCCCCGCCATGTTGACCACCACCATGTCCATGGTGTCCAGCGTGGTCTCGTCCGCGTCCTGGTCCTCGGGACGCCCCACGAACTTCAGCATCATCATGCCGCCCGCCTGCAGGTCACTGAACGCCTTGCGAACCGCGGCTTTGCCCGCGGAACCGCCCGGCAGGTCTTTCCATTTCTTGGCATGCAGATCCCGGGCGTTCCAGTTGATGGCCGGGTCCGAGGCGATGGCGTCGTTCAGCGCCTTCAG
>CALDSM010000273.1 GCA_937923585.1 uncultured bacterium | reverse complement strand
ACGAGATCTGATCGTGACTGGAGTTCAGACGTGTGCTCTTCCGATCTGAGGCGTTTATGACGGCCTGCGGCTACAGCCGGTTCAAGAAGGAGTTTCACCTGCTCGCGCGCCAGTTGCCCTACGACCGTGCACGGCAATTGGCCCGCCTCGACCCGCTGGCGCTGGAAACGGCCTACTTCACCATGACCGGGCTCCTCCCCCACTCCCTGCCCGAAACCGCCGACCCCGCGGCCGTCCAACATCAGCACCGGCTGACCGAATTGCGCCAGACCCATCTGCCCGGACTGCGCGCCCTGGCCGTCGAATGGCCCCGTGTGGGCATACGTCCCGCCAACGCGCCGGAACGCCGGCTCTCCGGCGCGGCCCGCGTGGTCGCGCGCACCGCGACGGAAGGACTGGCCGAAACCGTCGAGTCGGTCTGGTCCGGGGATCTTTCCACGAAAGAGCGGCTCCAACAGTTCGAGACACTCTTTCCCCGGCCCATGGGATTTTGGGCCGCCCATTACACCTGGAACGGCAGGGCACAGACCGCGCCCGTGGCGATATTCGGGGAAGCCCGCATACTGGCCATCGTGGGCAATGTGTTTCTGCCCGCCGGATTGGCCCTTGCCCGTCGCGTCCGCAACCGGGTCTTGGAAGAGAAGGCGCTCGCCTTCTTCGAGGAACTGCCCGGCGAGCCCGACAACGCCGTCACGAAGCGGATGAAGACCTGGGTGCTACCCGTTCCCCCGCGCCGCATAGGTTTCCAACTGCAGCAGGGCCTAACCCAAATGCACCACGACTGGTGCGAGGCCAATCCGTCCTGCCGCAACTGCTCCTTCGCCCGGTATCTGGAGAGCGTTGTACGCTGATCCGGAAGCCGGCAGGGATGCCAGCGCTCCCAGTGATGACTGGTGCAGGCGAATTCCCCCTGCCGTAACCGTTCCGTGCCGCTCAGTTGTGGCGTAGTTTCCCAACCACGCCACCCTTCCGACCGCAGGCCTCCTCTTTCTTTCGCGGTACATCCGCCAGCACTCCCCCCTGCCCTATTCCCGTGGAGACATACCGCATACACGACGACACGTCGCTTTACTTCGTCAGATGCGGCGTCGTGTCCTAGTTGCCCGCGTTCGCGTCAGTGGCGGCGCAAATGGAGACAAGAGTGTCCATTTTCTGGAATCTGGTGTCCAGAGTCTGGAATCTGGACACATGGGCTGTGCTCGACCGCGCGGCGAACGCCGACTGGCGGGCAGGTGCGGCATTTGCGGAGTTTCTTTCCTGCTTCAGCAACGCGGGTGTGCCCGTAATCTTGCCGCAAACAGCAAAAGATCACCGGATAATATAATGTGTATACTTACACCCGTATTTAATGATAATTATATAAGCTCTCTGGCATAGTTCGTACAAAAATAGTGCTTGACAAATCATTTCTCTTGTGGTACAAAATGATTCAGTCAAGTTGCCCGGTTCAGCCAAAATCGTGTGGAGGGTGCCGGGCGACGGGGATGCAAACGCCAAGCCAGCCGGGGGCTGGCCGGGCACGGGGAGTTGGGCCATGCTGATGTATTCGCGCCACCGGGCCTTCTATCGTTTTTTTTTGTGCCCTTACGTTGGTTTTGGTCCTTCCCGCATGGATTCAGCTCGGGGAATTGCTCAGCCCCGCGGCTTGGGCCGCGATGTTGCCGCCCAAAGAGGTCATTCCTCCGCTGACGCTCCTGCCTGAGGAGGCGCTGGCCCTGTTTCGCGGCGGTCCCGCCTCCGATGACGCGGCGCGGCCTGCCGCCAAATTGCCGGAAGGCAAGATCCTGCTCGCCCGGTTGTCGGAGGATCAGTCCTCCGCGTCAGGCGAAGGGGTTGCCGCGATGATGAACGCGGCGCAAACGGCGCGCGCCAAGGGCCAGACACGGGATGCGGCGCTCTCCTTCCTGGATGTGCTCAACCGCTACCCCGATTCCTTTGAGTCGCATGCGGCACTGGGCGACTTTACGGACACACTCGCCGGACAGCCGGGCGGCGACCTGTCGGCGCTGGGTTCCGAACTGGCCGGCATTGCCGCCACGGCGTCAGCGCCCGCGCGCAAGGCCGTCTGCCTGGCGCTGCACGCGCAATTGA
>CALDSM010000272.1 GCA_937923585.1 uncultured bacterium | reverse complement strand
GTCGAGCGTTGCCAGTCCAGAACCCCAGATTCACGCGCCGCACGTTACCGGTGCGACGCCGGGCAGGTCATTCCTGTTCCAAGTGCCCGCCACCGGCGACGGACCGCTGGACTATGCTGCGGAAAACCTGCCGCAGGGGCTGTCCATGAACGCGAAGACCGGGGTGATTTCCGGCGCATTGGCGGCGGAAGGCATGACCGAGGTGACGCTGCGCGTGAAGGGACCAAAAGGTGAAACACGGCGCGGACTGACTATCGTCGGCGGCAAAGACAAATTGGCGCTGACACCGCCGATGGGCTGGAACTCGTGGTTTGTATGGGCGGGGCATGTGGACGACGCGAAAGTGCGCGCGGCGGCAGACGCGATGGTCAGCACCGGCCTGGCCGCGCACGGCTATCAGTATGTGGTGATTGACGACACGTGGCAGGGGCCGCGCAAGGAGAACGGCGAAATTGCGGGCAATGAACGCTTTCCGAACATGAAGGCGCTGGGCGATTACGTCCATAGCAAGGGCCTAAAGTTCGGCATATACACATCGCCCGGGCCGGGCACCTGCGCCGGTTATCCCGGCAGTTGGCAGCACGAAGCCCAGGACGCGGAGACTTTCGCGCAGTGGGGCGTGGATTTCGTCAAGAGCGACTGGTGTTCCTACGGCCACCTCGTCAAGGGCGACAAGAGCCTGGAGGCGATGCAAAAGCCCTTTGCCGCGTTCAAGGCGGCGATGGACCAGACCGGCCGCGACATGGTCTACAGTCTTTGCCAGTACGGCATGGGCGAGGTGTGGAAATGGGGCGCAGAAGTGGGTGGCAATATGTGGCGCACCACGGGCGACGGCGGCGATGTGTGGGGCGTGATGACCCAGATAGGGTTCGGTCACGATGGCTTGCAGCAGTACGCCGGTCCGGGCCACTGGAATGATGCAGACATGATCCAGGCGGGTCTGCTCGGTATGTCGAGCAAGCCGCGTCCGTCTAATTTGACGCCGAACGAGCAAATCACGCAGATGACGCTGTGGAGCCTGCTGGCCGCACCGCTCATGCTCAGTTGCGACCTGACCCAGTTGGATCAGTTCACCCGAGACCTGCTCATGAACGACGAGGTCTTGGAGGTGAATCAGGACCGGCTTGGCAGCGCGGGGCGGAGGTATGCCAAGGATGGGCAGTTGGAGGTGTGGGCGCGGACCCTTTCCGATGGCACGTTGGCCGTGGGCCTGTTCAACCGCAGCCGCAAGAACGCGACGGTCACGGCCAGGTGGAGCGACCTTTGCCTGAATGGCAGGCAACCCGTGCGCGACCTGTGGCAACGCAAAGACTTGGGTGCATTCGCGGACGCCTACAGTGTGGAGGTGCCGCGCCATGGCGCGGCAATGATTAAGGTGGGGCGGGCAAGGTGATGATGGGAGGAATGGGAAGAATTGGAATTATGGGTAAGGGTTCGGTCAGAAGTTGACTGTGACGAAGATGGGGTCTCGTGCCGGAATGATGCATGCGGTGCCTGACGGAGGCAGCGGGAGAGCGTTTCCGTAAAGGTCCGTAACACGCTCAATGGTGCCCGAAACGGGAAGACAAACCTCCGGCACTTCGAGCAATCTTAGACCCAAAGGGCCGTCGGGTTTGCGGGTCCAGAGCGCCCATACCACTTTGCCGTCTGGCAAAGAGAACTCGAATGCCTCCGCGAAGGGACCCAGATTCGCGGACCGCTCGAAGTCTGCTCCGGCCAAGAGAGTGGCGGTCGTGGCGAGGGCGTTGTAGGCGGGTTTCGGGCTTAGGTTGTGGTGAAGCACGCCGAAGTTCTCCTCCCCTTCCCCAGGATCATTGCCGTCATCCACAAAGTCGTAGTTGATGACCACTTCAATCCCCTCTGCGAACAGTGTGAGACAAGTACGCGCCAGCATTCCTCCCTGTTCGGCTTCCGAAACGCCATTCTCGTTGGTGGAGGTTTGGAAGCCAACTTCGGACACCCATATCGGAAGGTTCAGTCTGTATTCGGCGAGCAGAGCACGCAGCCTGCGGATCTGTCCACGTTCTTCGGTGACATCGGTGGATTCGTGGCCCGAATAGGGATGGATGGAGATCACATCCATCCATGCGCCGCCGCCCGCATCGAGCACGGCGCGGATGAAATCAAGGTCCACGCCGGAGGTGGCGCATCCGACCACCAAGGCGGCGGGGTCAGCCTGCTTGATGGCGGCATGGGTCGTGCGCAGCAGCGCGGCATAAGCAGGCGCATCTGCCTTGGGCTTCCAGAAATGGTTCAAGTTGGGCTCGTTCCACACTTCCCAGTAATGGACTGAATCACGGTACCGCGCCACCATAGACGAGGCAAATCGGGCATAATCCCCCCGCTGCGCCTCGGTGGCCGGGGCGTTCTCCCCCGCTGACCACGGCGTGTCATAGGCCAGCAGGCCCAGAATCGAAATGTCACGGCTTCTCAACAAAGACACCGAACGATCGTACCTGCCCAGTACGTCGGCATCCTGCACGCCCTGTTCCGGCTCAATCCATTCCCAGTGGAACTCCTCCCGCGACCAACTGATGCCCGCTTCTGCCGCCAGTTCGACGATGCGGTCCGTGCGCTTGGAATCGTGGAACGCCCGCAGAAGATAGAGCCCCCCGCCGAATCCAATATCGTGCGGCTGTACGTGCGGCGCGATGGGACAGCCGACCACGAAGCAGACAACCACGACGGCACCTATCAGGCCGATTATGCGATTTCTCATGAAAACCTTTCCTGCGTGCGTCAACAGATTCACCTCAACGCGTCATTGCGGGGAGGACGCAGTCCGATGAAGCAATCTCCTGTAACCACTGCATGGAGGTCGGGCTTTGATTACAAGAGATTGCCGCGCTTCGCTCGCAATGACGGCGCGTATTATAGTCGTGACAAACAAGCACGCAGTTGGCATCACTTCCGTGCCCATGCAGGCTAAGACTCCTGCGTCAGTCACGCCCCGCCGGGAAAATTGGGTGAGTGGAGATGCGGACCGGGGCGTTTGGCAAGCTGACCGTCCTTGACGAAAGGCTCGCCACGTTCTGCGAGGTGCGCTATCAGACGTTCCCGCCACTGCTTCACCTCTTCGGCGCGTTCGGAAGCGGACGCCAGGTCACGTGTTTCCGTCGGATCGGTTTCGAGGTCGAAGAACTGTTCCGACCCGTCATAGGCGTGGAAGATGTACTTGCGCTTGCCGTCAGTAAGCGCGTTCCAATGGTTGACCTTGTCGTAGCAGATGTCATGCTCCAGGTCGATGTACTCGCGCCAGGGCGCGGCATTGTCGCGCGCCAGCGCCAGCAGGCTGCGCCCGTCGAGTTTGTCCGCGCCCGGCGCGCCGGTGGCCTCCATGAAGGTGGGCAGGATGTCGCGCAATTCGGTCGGTTTCGCACAGACCTGTCCCGCCGCGCCGCCCATTCCTTTCGGACAGCGCATCAGCATCGGAATGCGCGCCGACGGTTCGTAGGCGTAGGACTTGCGCCACAGGTTATGGTCGCCCGTCATGTCGCCGTGGTCGGCGGTAAACACAATGAGCGTGCTGTCCAGCCAGCCGCGCTTGTCCAGTGTGTCCATAATTCGGCTGATTTGCTCGTCCACGAACGACACGTTTCCGTAATAGCCCTGCCGGGCGGTGCGCACGGCCTTCTCCCCCATGTCGCCGTGCCAGATGGCGTCGGTGTCGTCACTGCGCGGCGCGTATTTCTGCGACCAATCGGAACGCACCGCCGCGGGGATGGGCGCGTCCTCATACATGCGCCAGAAACGTTCGGGGGGGTCATAGGGGCTGTGTGGCCGTGCGAAGGACACCTTCAGGAAGAACGGCTCGGCCTTGTCATACCCCTCCAGGAACTTCACCGCCGTGTTGCCCATCCAGGTGGTCGGGTGCAGCCGTTCGGGCAGTGCATAGGGTTTTGCGGTGCAGTCGTTCCAGCCGATGCCGGTGGCCCGGTAGTTCAGTGTGGGCGCTTCAGACATGAACTAGGCCAGATAGTCGCTGCG
>CALDSM010000271.1 GCA_937923585.1 uncultured bacterium | reverse complement strand
ATCTCCAGCCTGTTCTCACCCGCCTTCACCAACTCCGAGACGTCCAGCGTCCATGGCGGCGCGACCTTGATCCCCGCCTTCTGGCCGTTAACCAACACCTCCGCCGTGGCGGCCACCTTGCCCAGGTCAAGCATTACCCGGCCCCTGGCCTGTTCAGGTGCGAACGTGACCGTCTTGCGGTACCAGGCACCGCCGGAATAGTCCGCCAGCGCGCCCGTTTGCGACCAGTCGCCCAGCGCCATTTGGCCAGGCCCGCAGTCCAGCGCAATCGGCTCGGGCAGCGCAGCACCGCCATAATAACCGCGCTCCTGCGCCACGCGCAGGGCCACTTTCACGCCCAGCGGGTTGGGCTGCGCGACCGCGGCGGTGTATTCCACCGCACCGTCGGCGCGCGCCGCACCCGCCGTTACGGTCATGGGTATGCCGTCCGCCCACGCCTGCACCGTGCCGTGCGCCACGACGGTCATGCCGCGCAGTCCCGGCGGCGAGACAAACCGGTACCATCCGGCGGGCTGTGCTTCCTGCGGCTTTGCGTCAAAGGGCGCCGTGGCGGGGTCTGTGTACCAGCGCATGGCCAGCGGAAAGGGGGTGGCCTCACGGGACGCGCCGGTCAGTTCCAGCACGAAATGCGTGCGGCCCACACTGTCGTAACGCAGCAGCACCGGGTTGGCGCCTGCCTTGAGTACGACCTTTGCGGACAGGTCGTCCACCTTCGTCCCGTTGACCCATGCCGCCGCCGGTTTGAGTTCGCCCGTGCTGACCGCGGCCTCCGTGTCCCACGGCGCATGGACCGTGGTCCACAGGTAATAGCGCGTGCCCGGTGACTCCTTCTCATACTTGATCTCAATGCCGGTGTATTTCGGTTTGCCCAGCACGATGAAGTCGTTGGAAATCATCTCCTTCAGCCCGTGATGGCCCTGCGGACCGGGGTCCCCCTCCACGCCCCAGCGCATCGAGAAGTCATAGGGCTGCCAGGCATATTCGGCGCCGCCAATGTCCGCCTTCGCCGCGGGCTCCACTGAGACCAGCGCCGCCAGCGCCTCGTCGGCCGCCGCGTCGTTGGGCAGCGGCCCCAGTTTCCAGAACCGCGTGCCGAAGCCGCCGGTCACCTTCTTCCAGCCCGAATCGTCCACGTTTGCCGCCTCCCAACCGGGATTGGGCGCGGTTTCTTCGGCGTGGGAAAAGCGCCTTGCCTCAGCCCCCAGTATCTGCGACGTCACCGGCAGCCGGAAATCGCCCCAGCGGTTGTCCAGCGTGGGCTTGAGTTCAAAGTCCCACAGTCCCTCCACGGTCAGCGGCGCGACGGGCGCGGGGGTCTCACCTTTCAGCGCGACTGCCTTTCCTCCCTGGCGCACGGTCGCCGTCTTTTCGCCCGCGGTGTCCGCGTATCCGGTTACGGTCACTTTGCCGCCTTTGACTTCCACTTCGGACAGGTCGTCCAAGTCGGTCTTCTCGACGGCCACTTTGGGTTCACCCGGACTGAACACGATCAACTGCGCCTCGTCCTTGTCCAGCGGCATGCGCACGGCGGTACTGTCGTCTGACGCAACGAAGGTGTGAATGGGTTGTGCCGTGCCGGTCCAGGGGTCCCACAGTTCCACGATGCCCTTGGCGCGGAACACGCATTCCGAATTCTTCGCCGCGCCCATGACCATGAAGATGTCGCGTTCGCCGACCTTGCGGTGCAGCACCTGGCCGCCGCCGCCCGGCACGAAATCGCGCGGGATGGACTTCGTGATCAAATCAGCCGCCGCGTCGTTGGTCTTGACGGCCGCACCCACACCGCCCGCCGCGTTTCCCTGCGGGCCCGCCGTCTTTCCGCCTTGTGCGTCGGCCGCGGTCACGCCGAACAGTTCCCTGACCTGCGCATCGAGGGCGGCATCCTGCCGCCCGATGCGGTCGCTGGCCTCGGGCAGCGGCCCGGTGGCGACAACCACACCGCCGGCACGGAAGAACGCCAGTGCTTTGTCGAGTGACGACTGACGTATGGCGCGCATGGATGGCAGCACCAGGACGCGGTAGGCCTCGCCGGACACGCAAAGCTGCCTGTCCTGAATCTGCGCGCGGTCAAGCGACTGCGGGTCCATGAAATCGAAATCAATCCCGTGTTTCATGTACAGGTCGGTGCCCGACTTGAAGGCATCATCCACCAGATCCCCGCCGCCCATGCCCGCCTCCAGCGGCGCGGTGGGGTACATCACGGCCACATCGCAGCGATGCACCCCCTGGCTGAGCAGGTAACTGAGCCGCTCGAAGTACTTCATGAACGAGCCCATGTGATCCCAGTAGGGCATGCGCCAGTGGAAGCAGGGCGGTGCCCATTCCCAGTAGCCGCCGTGCGTCGTGTAGTACAGGCCATGCAGGTTCAGCAGGCTCGCGCCGTAGAGGAAGTTCTTGCAGCTTGAATCGAAAATGGTGGCGGGCGTCGCGCCCCAGCCCAGGCTGTGGTAGCCCTCCAGCCACACCCGCGGCCGCCGGTAGAGATGCGCCATGGAACTGGACACCTTGTCCTTGCGCAGGTCCGCCTTGCCGCCCGGAGTGTCGTGGCCCGGTGCGGCGTACCAGCGCACGCAGCGGAAGTAGTCGCCGAATTCGACCGGGTTGCCGCCGCGGCTGCCCGGATCGCAGGCGTACATGATGCCCCGCTTCCAATGCCACTCGAAGATGGGCTTGAAGAAACACTCCTCCGACAGCGACACCATAACGTCCGAATAGTCGAGCCGGATCTTGGGGGTGTTCGGCCCGATGTCGAAGAAGAGCGCGGGCAACACCGGCATGATGTCGTAGCCTTTGCGCTTCTCGAACTCGGCCGCAAACGTGTCCGACCAAAGCCACCCGTCCACGCCAAAAGTCAGCTCGTCATGGAAAAAGTAATTGAGCGCCTTCGACAGGTCGCCCGGGCAGTGGTCCGCGAAGGGCTGGAAGAACCGCTCGATCACCCGCTTTCCAGAATCGGGATTCATCGGGTCCACCGACCGTTCGGGTGACACCGCGATGACAGCCACCACCTGCCACTGCCCGGCGGGCGGCGTCCACTCCAGATTGCCGCCGCTGATGCGCGACACCAGCGAGACCTCCGAGCCGGGCACAATCGCCTTGTCATTCATCTGGTACGCCGTCACACTGACGAAGTCCTCGGGCAGTTTCCAGGTGAAGGGTTTGCCCCCCTCGGCCCGCTGCGTCTTCCTGTCGAGTTGCGCGCCGCGCAGCGACCCGTCGGTGACGCCAATCTGGTGGAACAGATTGTCGTGCCCGGGCCAGTCTATGGTATAGCCGCTCAGGCCGATGCCCATGCCCCGTTTGCGGCATCCCCCGGCCATCCAGGTCCATATTTCCCACCAGGCATCGGAGAAGATGGGCGGCTCGACCGGATAGGTGACCATGTCCGGATCATGGGCGTAGTTGATTTGCACGCCCGGAATGCCCGCCGCGTGCAGTTTCTCCAACTGCCACAGCAGCCGGTCCTTGTCCAGCGGGTCACCGGTCCACCACCAGAAAGGCACCTCCCCGTAGCCTGGCGGCGGTGTTTCAAAGCCCTCCTTTGCGTCCACCGAAACGTCACTCGAAGGGAAGCCCGCCGCATCCGCGGGCGGCGGCGCAAGTGTGGCCGGATCGCTGAAATCGAGCGGGGACGCCGGTGCGGCCAAAGAACTCAGTGTCGAGGCAATGATCAGGAATGCACTCATCTGCTCACCTTCCGATTTGGTAACACCTTAGCCGACTGTCGCGAGAGTCTTCTTCTTGCTCTTAATCTTGCTCGAAATAGGGCAATTGTCGCGATACTTCCATGATTCCCATACTGGAGCAAGATTAAGAGCAAGCGCAAGAGCAAGAAGCGAGAAGAACGGGGCCGCGCGCTGCGGCGACCGCACCGCAGCCCTGGCCGATGAATGCCCTTTACGCTCCGGCCCTGAACTTTGCGGCCTCGAAGAGCACGTTCTGGATTTCCCTTACCGCATTTTCGAGACCGATGAATATGGCGCGGGCAATGATGTCGTGGCCGATGTTGACCTCGTTGAGGCCGGGCAGCAGCGCGACGGGCCAGAGATTGCGGACGGTGAGGCCGTGACCCGCGTTGCAGCGCATGGGCGTCTGTCCGACGAGCAGGGCGCACCGGTGCAGGCGGTCCAGCTCATGGGCGACGGCGTCGTGACTCCCGGCGTTGGCGTATGCGCCGGTGTGAAATTCGACGTAGTCCGCATTGACGGCGGCGCTGGCCTCGACCTGGTGCGGGTCGGGATCAATGAACATGCTGACGTGAATGCCGTGGGCGTGCATGCCCGCGGTGACTTCATTGAGGACGGCGCGCTGCCCTGCCACATCAAGCCCGCCCTCGGTGGTCACCTCCTGCCGGTTCTCGGGCACCAGGCAGACGGTGTGCGGCCTGAGCCGGTGGGCGATGGCGATGATTTCGGGGTTCACGCCCATTTCAAGGTTCATCCGGACTTGGAGCACCTGGCGCAGTTCCTCCACGTCATGGTCCTGAATGTGGCGCCGGTCGGCGCGGAGATGCACCGTGATCTGCTGCGCGCCGGCCGCCTCGCACACCTTGGCCGCGGCGATGACGTCGGGACTGAGGCCCTTGCGCGCCTCGCGCAGCGTGGCGACGTGGTCAATGTTTACGCCCAGTTCTATCATCCTAAGCGTGAGGGGTGTGGTGTGGCTCATGGGTGCTCCTCCTTTGCTGTTACGTCCCGGCGATTTCGGCCACGCGCGCGGTGAGCGCTGCGACCGTTTCTTCCGCCGTGCGCATTTTCTCGTGCTGAACCATGATGCGGATGAGGGGCTCGGTGCCCGAGGGGCGGATGACGACGCGCCCGCGGCCCTCCATCCGGGCCTGGACGTCGGCGGCAAGCGCCTCAAGCACGTCCCCGCCGGGCCTTTGCCCGTTGGCGAGGGGCACCCTGCCGTGGCATTCGGGCATTTCCTGGTAAACGTGCGCCAGCGCCGAGAGCGGCTGATCCCTGCGGATCATGGCGGCGAGCACCTGCAACGCGGCGATCATGGCATCGCCGGTCGTGTTGTAATCAAGGAGTGTGACGTGGCCCGACGGCTCGCCCCCCAGCACCAGCCCCTCTTTGAGCATGGCCTCGACCACATACCGGTCGCCCACATTGGTGCGGACAACGCCGCCGCCCACGCCGGCCAGGGCGCGCTCCAGGCCGCCGTTGGCCATGACCGTGGTGACCACCGCATTTCCGGGCAGCAGCCCCCGCCCGATCATGTCCAGCCCAAGCATGCACAGGACGGCGTTCCCGTTGAGCAGTCGGCCGTTTTCATCGGCCATGGCAATGCGGTCCCCGTCGCCGTCGAAGGCGACGCCCACATTGGCCTTTTCGCGGATGACCGTGGCGCGCATCTCCTCGGGATGGACCGTGCCGAAGCCGCCGTTGATGTTGAGGCCGTCAGGCCGGACCCCAATGGGAATGACCTCGGCGCCCAGTTCGGAAAAGGTGCTTGGGCCGCTCTTGTAGGCGGCGCCGTTGGCGCAGTCCACGACGATGCGCAGCCCGTCCAGGCGCATGCCCTTTGGGAAGGACGCCTTGGTGAACTCAATGTAGCGCCCAACCGCGTCGTCAATGCGGAATGCCGTGCCGATCTTCTCGCCGGTGGGACGGAGATGGTCAATCTCCCCCGTGCTGATGACGCGGGCAATCTCATCCTCGACCGCGTCGGGAATCTTGTAGCCGTCGGCGCCGAAGATTTTGATCCCGTTGTCCGCGTAACTGTTGTGTGAGGCGGAAATCATGATGGCGCCGTCGCACCGCAGGCTGCGCATGATGTAGGAGACGCCCGGCGTGGGCAGCGGCCCGGTGAGCAGCACGCGCATGCCGACGGAGCACAGGCCGGCCGTGAGCGCGTTTTCAATCATATAGCAGGAGCGCCGCGTGTCCTTGCCGATGAGGATGGTGTGCTGGCGGTCGTCCCTCTTGAAGAAATGTCCCGCCACCCGGCCCACCTGAAGCGCCATTTCCGCGGTCATGGGGTGGATGTTGGCCAGTCCGCGGATGCCGTCCGTTCCAAAGAGCCGTTCAGCCATTGCCGCTGCTCCTTCCGCGGGTGACGGCGTCGCACACGCGCACGACCCTGGCCATTGCCCTCACATCATGGACCCGCACGCAGTGTGCCCCCGCGGCCGCGGCCAGCGCCACGGCCGCGGCCGTGCCCTCGGTGCGGTCGTTCACCTCCGCGCCGAGCACGGCGCCGATGGTGGACTTGTTGGACACGCCCAGCAACAGCGGGCGTCCAAAGCAGTGAAACTCGCCAAGCCGACGCAGTAGTAGCAGGTTTTGGTCCACGGTCTTGCCGAAACAAAACCCGGGATCCAGCCAGATCTGCTCCTCCCGAATGCCCGCCGCCGCTGCGAACGCCAACCGTTCATCGAAAAAAGCGCGGATGTCGTCCACCACGTCTTCGTAGCGGGGGGCCTGCTGCATGGTCCGGGGTTCGCCCTGCATGTGCATGAGGACACAGGGACAGCCGGATGCGGCGATAAGCCCGGCCATTTCGGGGTCGCCCCGGAGCGCCGTGATGTCGTTCACCATCACCGCGCCCAGCGCCAGCGCACGGCGGGCGGTTTCGGCGTGATAGGTGTCCACGGAGATGGGCGCTTTCAGCGGGGCAAGCGCCTCCACCGCGGGCAGCACCCGGCGCAGTTCCTCGTCCGGGGAGACCGGGTCGGCACCGGGCCGGGTAGATTCCCCGCCCACATCCAGGATGTCGGCGCCGTCGCGCACCAGACCTGCCGCGTGGTCCCGCGCGGCATCGGCGCCGGACAGCAGCCCGCCGTCGAAGAACGAGTCGGGCGTCACATTGACGATTCCCATGACCAGCGTCCTGCGCGGGAAAGGCGGCGCCGACAGGGGCATCATAAATGGGCTCCTTTCACCGCCGACGCGCCGGGTCAGGTGGGTTGCGGGAGCGCGTCGCCCGGAATATCATCGCCGGCAGGAGCCGCGGCGGCGGGCTTGGGAACGGACGGCTCGGGAGTTTCCTTCTCCGCCTTGCCGTTCTTCGGCGCATCGTCATGGTTGCGTTCGGGCAGTAGTTCCGGACCGCCGACCTCGTTGATGATCGCGTCAATTTCGGCCGCGTCCAGGGTTTCCCGTTCGACCAGCGCATCGGCCAATGCCTTGAGCACGGGCATGTGCGCCTGGAGCAGGTCCCGGGCGTCCTTGTAGGCCGCATCGCAGATGCTGTGAATTTCGCGGTCCACCGACGAGGCGGTTTCCTCGCTGAAGTCGCGCATCCTGGCGAAATCGCGGCCCAGAAACACCTCGTCGTCGCCGCCGAAGGTGATGGGGCCGAGGCTGCTCATGCCCCACTCGCACACCATTTTGTGCGCCAGGCGCGTGGCGTGCTTGAGGTCGCTCATGGCGCCGCTGTTGAACTCGCCGAACACCAGGTCCTCGGCGGCGCGGCCGCCCATTACCATGCGGATGCTGGCCAGGCAGTAGGACCGCGAAATGCTGTAGCGGTCCTCCTCGGGCAGGGAACTGGTGATGCCCAGCGCGCGGCCGCGCGGGATGATGGTGACCTTGTGCACCGGGTCCGCATTGGGCAGGAGCCGTGCCACCAGCGTGTGGCCCGCCTCATGGTACGCGGTGGACAGCTTGTCCTTGTCGCTCATGACCAGGCTGCGCCGGGCCGGCCCCATGAGGACGCGGTCCTTGGCGTCCTCGAAGTCAATCATGTTTACCCGTTCCTGGCCGCGGCGCGCCGCGAGCAGGGCGGCCTCATTCACCATGTTGGCCAGGTCCGCTCCGGAAAACCCGGGCGTGCCCCGCGCCTGCACTGCCAGGTCAACGTCCGGCGCAAGGGGAACTTTCTGGTTGCGCACGTGGATTTCCAGAATGGCCTTGCGGCCCTTGATGTCGGGATTGGGGACGACGATCTGCCGGTCGAAGCGGCCCGGGCGTAGCAGCGCCTGATCGAGCACGTCGGGCCGGTTGGTGGCGGCCATCAGGATCACGCCGTCGTTGGTGTTGAAGCCGTCCATCTCGACGAGCAGCTGGTTCAGAGTCTGCTCGCGCTCGTCGTGGCCGCCGCCGAGGCCCGCGCCCCGCTGGCGGCCCACCGCATCTATCTCGTCAATGAAGATAATGCAGGGCGCGTGCTTGTGGCCCTGCTGGAACAGGTCGCGCACGCGGCTGGCGCCCACGCCCACGAACATCTCCACAAAGTCGGAGCCGCTGATGCTGAAGAAGGGCACGTTCGCCTCGCCCGCGACGGCCCGCGCGAGCAGGGTCTTGCCCGAACCGGGCGCGCCCACGAGCAGCACGCCGCGCGGTATTTTGCCGCCCAAATGGGTGAAGCGTTTCGGGTCCTTCAGGAATTCAATGACCTCCTGCAGCTCCTCTTTCGCCTCGTCCACCCCGGCCACGTCGTTGAAAGTTGCCGTTTTGTCGCCCTGGTTGGCCAGCCGCGCCCGGCTCTTTCCGAAAGACATGGCCTTGTTGCTGCCGCCCTGCATCTGGCGGAACATGAAGAACCAGAACAGGCCGAAAATGAGGACCAGCGGCAGCACATTGAACAGCAGCCCCGTCCAGATGGCGTTGTCCACCTCGTAGCGCCAGGGGGCCTTGTTGGTCTCCAGTTCCTGTTTCCACTCGTCCTTGAACTTGTCCGCCTTGAAATCCATGAACTCGCGGCCGTCCGCCTTGGTCTTGTCCTTGAATTTGGCGTGAACCTGACGGAGATTGTTTCCC
>CALDSM010000270.1 GCA_937923585.1 uncultured bacterium | reverse complement strand
TACGAGATCTGATCGTGACTGGAGTTCAGACGTGTGCTCTTCCGATCTGAACGCCAGGGTCGAAACGACCTCGAGATTGAGGCGCTGAACCGCGTGGCCGGGTTCGATCCTGAGTCCGCCACGCCGACAGTCAACCTGATGCGCGCCTACCTGCGCAAGGGCGACTTTGGGCAGGCGCTCAAGGAAAGCGAACGCAGCGTCAGGCAGTCGCCCGGCCGTCCCGAACTGTGGCTGCTCCTCGGCCAGATGCGCCATCAGCAGCGCGACATTGACGGGGCCGCCGCGGCCTTCAAGCGGGCCATCGAACTTGAGCCGAACGGCCTGATGGGCTACGGCGCTTTGGTGGAACTTCAGGAGAGCGCCAACGACCTGGTGGCCGCGCAGGAAATCTACGAGACCCTGGTTGGGCGCCACCCGGAATCAGGCGCGCTGCGCTACCAGCTCGGCCTCAACCTGATGCGCATGAAGGACTACCCCGGCGCAATCACCGCCTTCCGCAAGGTGATGGAACTGGAGCCCCGCGTCGCCCGCGCGCAGTACATGCTCGGACTCGCGCTGATGGAAGCGGGCAATACCGAAGAGGCTGCGGCCGAACTGGCAAAATACGCCGAAAGCAGGCCGGACGAGACCGCCGTGCTGGAGTTCCTGGGCGCGGCGCAGACGCGCGTCGGCAAGTGCGACGAGGCTGCCGCGGCATACACCACACTGCTGGAAAGCAAATCGGCCCAGCCAAAACACTTTTTGCAGGCGGCATGGGTGATGCTTCAGGCCGGACGCTACAAGGAAGCCGTGCGCCTGGCGCCCGAATCGGACAGTCCCGTGATCGCGGGGGTGTTTGCCGTGCTGGCGAATCAGGCCATGGGCGCGGACTATGTGGATGAATACGCCGGGTTGGACAGCATTGAGGGTGACGTGGAGGCCGAGTGCGACGCCTCGCTCACGGACCTGCTGACGCTTTTCGGGGTGCAGCCCACCGGCAGTCGGCTGCTGGAATTGCTGCAGGCGCTGCCGCAGGGCATAGACGAGTCGCGCGTCCTCACCTTCGTTGCGGCGCGGACACTCATCCAGATGGAACGCCACAGCGAGGCCGCGCCACTGCTCGAAAAAGCCATGGACAAGTTCGGCCCGAGCCGGGCGTTCCACTATGAGCTGGCCGTCTGCCACGAGAGACTGGAGAACCCCGACAAGGTCGAGCAGCACCTCCAGGCCTGCCTGGTGTTTGATCCGGGCAATCCGGAGCTGCTCAATTTTCTTGGCTACTATTACGCCGACAAGAATATAAAGCTCAAGGAGGCCGAGAGCCTGCTGAAACAGGCACTGAAGGCCGAACCGAACAACCCCTTCTACCTCGACAGCCTGGGCTGGGTCTACTACCGCATGGGAAAGGCCAAAGAGGCGCTGGACCTCGTCCGCCGCGCCATCTACGGCATGGAGTCGGATGATGCGGAACTGCGCAGCCACCTCGGCGACATCTACCTGCTAAACGGTGATGAGGCGGCCGCCGTGGAACAGTGGCGGCGCGCCCTGCGGCTGGACCCCAAGATGGACGAGGTGCGCAAGAAACTTGAGGCGCACCCGCCCAAGAAGTAGTTCCCCGACAGCCTCACCCAAAGCAAGATTCTGCCCGCTCCCTTCTCCCGAGTCGTGGCAACCGTCTCCCCCCTGACAAACCTCATTCTTCAACCGCATCTGCCGCGAAAAGGGCCGGATTGCATGTAACACCCGCCGGGGTGGCCGGTACTGTTGGATGAGTTCGGCCGAGCATGTTGCAGCAAGAGAACGCAAGGGTTTCAACAGCATTGGGAGAGTAGAACATGCAGACGGTTTGGAGTGACATTGTGACCTTCTTTAAGAACATTTGGGCCGAGATCCTCGGCTTCTTCAACGGCCTCTTTGGCCACGGCACGGAGTCCTGATCCAGGCAGACATCCTCCTTTGTACCCTGACGCCGTCGCTCAATCGCCTACCCCCCCTCCCCCTCTCAACCGAGCGACGGCGTCCTCTTTCTTTTGCCGCGGGGTAATGGGAAGCGCGGAAGGAACGGGAGATTGAAGATCCCCCGTGCCCCTGCAGGTTGAGAGCGCTCCTGACACACTCGACTCCGGGGTCCGGTTGTGTCTATAGTGGGTTGGGCGTAAATCAGCGGGGAATGAACCATGACCCTCATGCTTGCAGTGGTGGCCCTGATGGAGACCGGAATGATGAACGACGACCATCCCGAGCGGTACCTGTTCAGTCCGCAGGTGTTTCAGGCGCAGGAGGGCTGCTCCTGGCAGACGGACGATTTCGGGCTGCGCATGAACGAGCATTTCATTGCGGCGCCGGCGGACGGCGAGGAGTACGCCGGGTGGCTGGCGCGGCTCAGGCAATACCGCGAACAGGTGCGCTCCGGCGACGGGGAACGCTATATCGCCGTGCAATACGACGGGGTGCGCGCATGGATCCGCACCGCCCTGCCGGTCGCGGCCATCCTGAAACTGCGCCCCGGCGACCGGGTCCATGTCACAGTGTCGGCGCGCTGGCGCGAGGGCAACAACGTGCTTTGCGCGGCCTTCGATTATGACGCGCCCGACTCAGGCTCCTGGCAGGGATGGAGCGGTGTCGCCGACACGCTGGAGATTCCCAGGGACGGCGCATGGCACGACGTGGACACGGAGATTGTGGTGCCAAAGGATGCGCCCGGGGGCGCACTGGTGCGGCCGATCTTCGGCATGGACGGCACGCACGACAGGACACCGGGCCGGGTGGATGTCCGCTACATCGTGCTCGGTCTCGACGGGCCGGACCGGATGATGGCGCTGAGCCGCCACCTGCGGGTCGTGGTCAAGCACGGCGTTGAACGCTGCCTGTATGACCGTGACGACCTGCGATGGGCCGCCGCAACCTTCACCGGCCATTTCACGTTCATGTGGGACCGCTCTTTCTACGACCCGGAAAAGGGCTATACGGTTGAGCCGTTTCTCGAAGACGGCAGGGCCGCCTTTGGCGGATACGACACCGTGGTGCTCTGGCAGGCCTACCCGCGCATCGGCGCGGACCAGCGCAACCAGTTTGATTTCTACCGGGACATGCCGGGCGGGCTTGCGGGTGTGCGCGGCGTGGTCGAACAGTTGCACCGGAACGGCGTGAAGGCGTTCATTGCCTACAACCCCTGGGACACCGGCACGCGCCGCGAGGGACGCAGTGACGAGGAGGCCCTAGCGGAAATTGTGAAAGCCATTGACGCGGACGGGGTGTATCTGGACACGCTCGGCGAAACCTCCATGTCCATGCGCCACGCGCTGGACGACGCCAAACTCGGCGTGGCCATCGGCACCGAACTGCATCCCCCGGCCGGCCAGTTGAGCCTGTGCAGCACTTCCTGGGCGCAGTGGCTGAATGACCCCGCGCCGCCGGGCATGCTCCATCTGAAGTGGATTGAGCCGCGACACATGCAGCAGCAAATCCGGCGCTGGGACCGCACCCACACGGGCG
>CALDSM010000269.1 GCA_937923585.1 uncultured bacterium | reverse complement strand
CCATGCCCCTGCGGCAGGCCAAAAGTCTACCGGGAAAATGTAATCCGGCGGACTCGGCTCCGTGGCGGGCGGCACGGGCGAAAGAACGAAGACCGGCATGGACCCGGCCGCCGTGATGGCCAGATAAGTTCCGCCGATGGGCGCGCCATAGGGGGTCGTCAGCGGGCTGTTTCCGTTCGCGCAACTGGTGACGGGCACATGCGGCACAACAGCCATCGCCGGTCCGCACACGAAGCACGCCAGTGCCAGCATGCCAATGCCAATAAGTGCTTTCTTCATACTAGTACGTCCTTCTTGTTTCAGAACCACTCGGTTCCACACACCCAAGTTCATCAGCCTCACGCGTCTTGTTTAGTGCTCTGCCGCCCAGGAGACTGTCCGACCACAACACGCTGCGGCACAACTTCTGCGCGGCTCGTCATGCCATATCATATACCACGGATGCGGCAGTGTCAATCCTTTTCTTGCTGCATCCGCTGCTTCGTTTTGCCCTGTTCTGCGGGACTCCGTCCAGCATTCAGGGACAGTGCTTCTTCTTCTCATCCAAGACATGCCTGACACGCTCTGCCATCTGGATTTTACCATAGCCCCCAGACTTGTTTCAGCGCGGCTCAAGACCGCCGACACGTTGAAATGTATTGTATTTCCCCCTGCTCCTGCACAAATAAAAATGATAAAGACCGGTTTTGTTGCGGTGCAGAACCGGTCCAGGCGTTTCGACGCCTGTTTCCCTGGTTGCGCCGGGATCGCCGCTCCAGGCGGACCTGAAAAGCATCCGCGCCGCCCCCAATGACGGGCTGAAACACTCCAAGATTCGGCCTGGTGTTTGTGCCGTCCGTCCGGGCTGGTCTACAATCGTCGGCAAACTTATCTGGTGACATAGAGGCGGGAATGATTCGGCTCGGATTCAGAAACTACAAGAACCTGATAGTCCACAAGGCATGGGCGGATTTTCGCGCCGAAGCCGAACGGACCTATCTGGGCGTTGTGTGGTGGGTGCTTGATCCGCTGATCAACATGGCCATCTACTATCTTGTCTTCGGCGTCTTCCTCGGAATGGGAACCGACGATTTCATCCCCTTTCTGCTGACCGGCCTGGTGGTCTGGCGTTTCATAGACGCAACTGTTGTGCGGGCGTCCAACTCGATACTGCAGAATGTCGCCACGGTAAGGCAGGTGTCGTTCCGGAAGATCATCTTCCCGCTGATCGCTGTGGCTACCTGCATGATGGAGTATGTGTTTTCGCTGGCGCTGCTGTTTGTGGTGCTGTTGCTTTTCGGCTACCGGCCGGGCGTGACCTGGCTGGCCGCCCCGGTGCTGCTTGCGGTGGAACTGGCGCTGGTGCTGGCCATGTCCCTGCCGCTGGCCGTGATAGTGACTTTTGTTCCGGATGTGGGCAAACTGGTCGCGCAGGTGCTGCGCATACAGTTCTATCTCTCGGGCATCTTCTACACCGCCAAGCGGCTTCCCCCGTCCGTGGGTCCCTGGCTCAAGTACAACCCGGCCATCCACATCGTCGAGGGTATGCGCGACGTGTTGATGTACCGCGTGTGGCCCAACTGGACGGCGCTGGGCACGGTGGGCCTGTTGTCGGTGCTGGCGGTTGCGGGCGGATGGCTGCTGATTGCGCGCTTTGACCCGCTCTTTGCCAAGAGGATCGCCCGATGAGCGCCCCGCAGGAATCCGTCATCAGCCTCAAGCATGTGGGGGTCAGCTACTGGCTGCGCCAGAGCCTGTTCAGCCGCCGCAAGTTCTGGGCGCTGCGCGATGTCTCCTTCGACCTTTATGAAGGCGACTCGCTGGGGGTCATCGGCAAGAACGGTGTGGGCAAAAGCACCCTGCTGCGGCTGCTCGCCGGTGTGATGTGCCCCGACTGCGGCACGCTCACCAACACCGGCGCGAGCACGTCGCTGCTGTCGCTGAACCTGGGCTTTCTCCCCTATCTCTCCGGACGCGAGAACGCCATTCTGGGCGGCATGTTCCAGGGCATGGCCAAGGAGGATATCTCGGCGAAGATGGAAGCAATCATCCACTTTGCCGAACTGGAGGATTTCATTGACGAACCGGTCGCCACGTACTCCTCGGGCATGAAGGCCCGGCTCGGATTCGCGGTAGCCTTCCAGATTCAGCCCGATGTGCTGCTCATTGACGAGGTCATCGGCGTGGGCGACGCCGATTTCCAGCGCAAGTCGGTGGAGGTCATGAAGGAACGCATCCGGTCACAGGACCAGACCATTGTGTTTGTGTCGCACAGCGCCCCGCTGGTGCGCGAACTGTGCAACCGCGCCGTATGGATTGAGGACCGCATCGTGCAGATCGAGGGCGACGTGGAGGCGGTGCTGGGCGCGTATGAAACCTTCCTGCGAACGGGCCGCAAATGCGCGGAGGCGCCGCCGGAGGCCGGCTGAGCCCCGCGCGGCGCGTCCGTGACGCCCTATTGTCCGGGTATCTGCGCCGGGGGCGCATTTTCGGGCAGGTCCACGTCCTGCGGAACCTCCTTCGACTGAAGCTTCACCCAGGTCTTCTTCGGGTCGAGGTTCGGATTGCGCCAGAGCAGTTCCTGCGTGATGTCCTGCGCGTAGATGGGGCTGGACAGCGCGTAGACCTCCAGCGACCCAAAGCCTTTCACCTTCGGGTCGGCAGGGCCAATCACCCGGATGCGGTAGGTGGAGTAGATGGTGGGGTGGCGCATGAAGCGAATGGCGACGTCGTCCCCGTTAATCGGCACGGTGCGGATGGGATGGCCGTTTTCCAGAACCTGCAGCCGCTTGCCGGCGGCGTTCTGCACGGCGGCCACAAATGCCACGTCCACGTTCAGCGGCACCACGCCGCCGATGCCCACGTCCACCGAGCCGTCGGCCATCACATCGGCGTTAAGGGCCAGTTTGGGGCCGTTGATATCACAGGAAACATAGGTGCGGCCAAGCCGCAGTCCCTCCAGCAGCGAGGGCACGGACAGGTCCTTGGCGCAAATGTGGGTAACCGGCGTGGCCAGCGGCACTTTTCTGCCGCCGGAACCGGACCCGGCGACCGCACAGCCCATAAGCCCGCGCTTGAGTTCATAGTCCCAGAAGAGGCACGCCTGCGCGTTGGCCGACATATCCTCGCCCATGTCGCCCGCGACAACCGCAGCCTGGGCCGCGGCGGCGATGGAATGGACGAGATGGCCGTCCTTGCGGGTCTTGACGTCCTCGTTCAGATTGTTGAGCGCCAGCGGCGGGTTGCCGCGCCAGTCGCGGAACCACACCTCAACGGCGTTGACATAGCTGATGCCCCACTGCCAGGGCTTGGTCGGGAAGGTGGGGTGCGCGATTGCCCAGATGCCGCCCTGCGCCTGCACACGGATGCATTCCGCCTGTGCGGCCCAGACGGCCTGCGCCGGCGGGGGTGTGGAGGGAAGATCGGGCATGGTGCGCGGTCCGTATAGCAATGCGACGCCCATGTCATCGCGTCCCCACTCCATGGCCGGAATGAGCGCCAGTTTGTCCGATTTGAATCCCGGGTCCACGGCCGCCGCCATCGTGTTGCGGTCGCAGATCGCGAGGAAGTCCAGGCCCGCCTTCTCCGCGCGCCCCACCAGGTCTGCAACCGGCTCGGTGCCCACGCCGTAACTGGAATAGGCATGCAGGTCACCCCGGTACCACTGACCGTCGGTGCGAAGCACACGCCTGTCCAGGGGAAGCTCGGTTCGTCCGGGCATGCTGGCGGCATTGTACGGGTCTGTGCCGCACTCCAGTTCGACCCGGTCTATGGCCAGGTCCCCGTCGGAGTCAAAAGCCCGCACCGGCACGGCCCCGCTGGCACCCTCGAGCAGATTCAGCGGCAACTCGGCGGCCTGACCCTCCTTGACGCCGAGATCCTGCACCTGCACGAGCACCGGCACGCCGTTGTCATACACATGGACATAGGCGCGGTAGTCGCCCTGCGGAACCGGCGTGGACAGGGAACCCTTCCTGACCTCAATGGTTCGGGTGGCGCCGCCTTCCAGGCTGAGCAGGTCTATGCGGCCGTCCAGGAGAGTGTTCACCACGGTCTTCAGCGTTGCGTTGAGCGTGCCCTTGGGCCGCGCATCAAGATCAACCCGGGGCTTCTTCTCTTCGGTGGTCTGGCCCTTCCCCGGCGTGGCCGCGCCCGTTTCCTTTGCAGGGGCCGCCGCCCGCCCGCCGCCCGTTCCCGCGCAACCCGTCCATGCCAGCAGGACGCAGCCCGCCAGCAGTCGCAAAGTCCACTTTCGCATGCTTTCACGCCCCGGCCGGTCCGGGAAAGTTCCCGGGGCCCGCCTTCTGTGGGGAGTTATTCCCCGCCGATGCCTACATTGAACATTATTTCACTTGTATTGCTGAGTGATATACAGTACACTTAAGGGATAAAGAATCTTTAGTCATGTTCTTGCCACAAACAGGGACATGCCGGCAACCGTGGCCGGCGTGTTCCGGCAAGTAGAGGGCCAGCACCCGTTACCCGCAACGGCGGCCCGTGGAAACCACCGCAGATAAGGATGAAGGATACCATGACAAGACCCAAACACAAAACCAATGACGACCTGCTCGACCTGCTCTCGACCGTGGATCTGCAAAGCAGCGTGGCTGTGTACGTGCAGATCGAAAATCACGTCCAGTTCGCCATATCGTCCGGCCGTCTGAAGCCGGGCGATCAGCTTCCGGCCGTCCGCGAGCTTTCGGAGCGCCTGAAGGTCAACACGAACACCGTGTCCAAGGCGTACCGCGATCTGGTGGTTATGGGCCTGCTGTACACGCGGCGCGGCATGGGCGTCTTTGTCAGCAAGGACATCGAGGAGAAGTGCAAGGAGGATTGCCGGCGCCGGGTCCTCATCCGCCTCAATGAGGTGGTGTGCGAAAGCCGCGCGGCCGGTTTCGACGACAAGGAAATCGTCGAGATCGTCGAGAAGGTGCTCAAGCTGAAGTCGAACCCCTACGGCGTCATGGCTCCGTCGCTTGCCGCGTACCTGCGCCGCCGCAAGTAATTCGCCGCAGCCCGCCGCCCTTCCCGCGGGCGGTTGGTGACAGATTCTTAGCTCTCAGGGCCGCGTCTCGGCGCGGCCCTGAGTCTTTTCCGCCGGGGCCGGGTTCGCCCTGCCATGGGCAAAACAGGTTATCCCGTTGAACCGGCAAACCGTGCCGACGGTGAACAGCCCGGTCTGGGCCGGCGGCCAGATTCCGGGAACGGCCAGCGTTTCGACACCGTCCACAAAGAGCACCAGGCGGTTTTCCAGACGGACCGTCCGCAGATTGCACCCCCCATCCTTCAGGGAAACGGCGCGCTGCCGCCTGGGCGTGATTGCGGCTGATTGTTCGGCGATGGGTGCTCCGCCGCATATTCCGCTGACGACGACGCGGGTCAGATCCCCGTCCATCGCCACGCGCACGAAGTTGTTCTCGTCGGCGTAGACAGGATAGGCACCGCATTCCACCCCCGCCCCCCCCTTCTCAGGCCGCATCTGAACTGAGAACTCGCCCCCTTCGGTCAGGTCGCCCTTGAAGGCCCGGGCGGCATCTTGTGATGACTGTTCGGCAATGAGCCCACCGTCGTTTGCGCCCCATACCCCTGAGACCGGCGTGCCGCAGGCGGCACCGGCCCATCCGCGAATGCTTCCGTCAAACTCATCCCAGCCGATGGAATACATCACGCCGTCAAAAGCGGCCGCGCCATTGCGGGTGGCCAGTCCGGGGCGCCCCGCGCCGCAGTCCTCCATGGGAACAAGGGGATTTGCGGGCGCCGGAATGCCGTCCAGCAGCACTTCAAGCACATCCCCGTTCTTTATCGCGGTCAGGTGGTGCCAGCCATCCCAGTTGAAACCGTCGGGAAGCGGAAACGCTTCCGTGCGGATCACAAACCCCTGTCGGCGCACCCAGAACCATGTGTTCTCGGGACGGTTGAGCCCCACATACAGCGCGTTTTCACGGCCGTCTTCCCAGGCGATGATCCCGGCCTGGCGGCTGTCCTTGTCCAGAAAACGCAGCCCCGACTCAAACACGTAGTTTGCGGCGGGGGCCACACTCAGGTTTGCCCGGCACAGTCCCTCCTTCTTGGCCTGGCGAAGGTCCCCGTTTGTCACGGCCCATTCTCCCTCCTGCGGCATCCAGGGCGCTGCAAGCGGCCCAATTCGGTGGAACAGGTCGCGGAACACCGGCAGTGACGGGTCCGGATGCGTGCCCGGTGTGACCTTCGTGGTCGGACCGTCAACCGTCAGTTCGCGGTCCAGGAAGAGAACTCGGTCCACCGCCTGCGAACGCGCGGGTTTGCCGCCATAGACAGCAAAGTAGACCAACCACCATTCGAACCAGTTTGGACCGCGCACCAGATTCGGCTGGCCGCAGATGGCGACGGACACGCCGCCGCCGGCCGCGGCCCCCACCTTGTCCAGCACCGGATGGGGATATTTGCCCGCGTTGGAGAAGTCCAGCGGGTTCTTGGCCACAGCGCAGCCAACGGCGTAGTTGCCGTAACGGAATGCCGTGTGGTTCGCGTTGTACAGCATGTAGCAGTTGCCGCGGTAACGCCGAACAAAGGGACCCTCATTGACCGGCTCGTCCAGCAGTTCCCATGTGCCCGGAACGGGCGTCAGCAGCGGTAGCGGATCGTCCCTGAGCGCGCCCGGGTCGGACATGCGCTGCCCCCATATCCAATTTCCCGCGTCAAACTTGACCGTGTAGAAATACGGCGTTCCGTCGTCATCCACAAACAGTTGCGGGTCAATGCGACCGTCGAAGGGCCGCCCCGGTTCGGGTTCCGTGTAGGGGCCCAAAATATCGTCCGCCGCGGCCCGCCCGATTTGCCGCAGTTCGCCGCAGTTGACCGACCAGTACAGGTTGAACTGTCCGTTGACGAGGGTAATGTCGCAGGCGTGGATGTTGGCGTCGGTGGACGCCTCGCCCTTCGCCCAGTCATTCGTCATCGAGAAGACATGCTTCGGGCCCGCCCAATGGAGAAGGTCTTCAGAGACGAAAAAGCCCCCGTTGGTTTGCACGCCCATGAGCAGGTACTGGCCGTTGAAGCGGAGCACTCCCGCGTCCGCGACACCGGACAGCACCGGGTTTGGCGCGGCAGCGGCGTCCAGAAGCGGCATTGCCGCCAACAGCACGACGAAAAAGAAGAGACGGCGCCTGTTGCTCCGCCGGGTTGTCCGCAGATTCATTGCATTGATTCCTGATGGCGTTCCGGCGCGCCCGCCGCCGGATTCTGAAAGGCCCTGGTGACAGCCTTCTGACCTCACGGGAAAATATCCGGTGTCATTCCCGATGGATGCCCGGCGAAGATGCGTGGTAATATGCCCATGGGCTGTGAAGGACGGAGTACTTGAAGATGCGAGTCCTTTTATTGGGCGCCCGGGGGCAGCTTGGGCGCGAACTTGAGAAACACTTTGGCGCGATGCACGAGGTGACGGGGTGCGATCTGCCCGAATTCGACATAACAAACCGTGAACAGGTTTTTGACACAGTTTCCGCCGTCCGGCCGGACCTGGTCATCAACGCGGCGGCCTACACGGATGTGGAGCGGGCCGAGTCGGAACCGGACCTGGCGCTGCGGTGCAATGCGGCGGGCGCCGGACATGCCGCCGCGGCCGCCGCGGCGACCAACTCCCCCGTGGTTTACTACTCGACGGATTTTGTGTTCGACGGGACCGCTAG